>JBKEBJ010000281.1:0-3596 GCA_047973105.1 Coprobacillaceae bacterium
CTCTTCTTCTATATTCCTAGATGAAGAAGTTTATCCAATGGTAGCGGGATTAAATGCATTAGAATATGATACTTGGACAGCAGGTAATCATGAATTTAACTATGGTATAGATGATTTACAAAAGGCGATTAACAGCTTTAAAGGACAATTCTTATTATCAAATGTCTATCATGGAGAAGCATTACCAGAAAATAGATTACCAAAAACAAAAAATTACACTGTTATTGAAAAAGCTGGTGTTAGAACTGCCGTTATTGGAGCAGTTACCCCTAATATTACTAGATGGGATAAAGATAATTTAGAGGGATATACTGTAACTAATCCATTAGATGAAGTAAGAAGTGCAGTAGAAACTATCCGCTCAAATAATGAAGCAGATATTGTAGTTGTAAGTTTCCATGCTAGTCTTGGTGGAGAATATGAAGGTTTAACAGATTCAGCTACTACTATTGCGCAAGAAGTAGAGGGCATTGATGCGATTGTTTGTGGTCATGAACATTCATTAATCAACACGGAAGTTAATGGTGTTGTTATTGTTGAACCATCAAGCTTTGGACAATATGTCTCTAATGTTAATTTTGAAGTAAAAGAAAAAGAAGATGGTACTGGTTATGAAGTGGTCGATGTTACTGCTCAAAATATTAAAACTGCTGATTATCAAGCAGATCAAGATATCTTAGATCTATTAAAACCATATCATGATAAAGCTGTTGAGGATTCAAAAACAGTCATCGGTGAATTAGTTGATGGTCCATTAGTTCCAGAAGCAGATATTAAAGGAATCCCACAAGTACAAGTAAGTGATACAGCTTTAGTGGATTTAATCTTAAAAGTACAAATGGATAAAGTAAATGAAAGTGTCGCTATTCCAGAAGGAGTAAGACATGTTGCAAGTACTGCCCTATTTATCGAAGATTCCAACGTACAACCTGGAGACTTCCGTAAATCTGATGTAGCGAACATTTATAAATATGATAATACACTAATGACAGTTAAAACTACAGGAAGTGTTCTAATGGAATATTTAGAATGGTCTGCTAGCTATTATAATACGTTTACTGAAGGTGATTTAACAGTATCTTTTAATCCTGCTATACGTATGTACAACTATGATATGCTTGGTGGTATTGATTATAAAATCGATGTTTCCAAAGAAGCTGGTGCAAGAATCGAAGGCCTAGTTTATAGTGATGATAAAGCGGCTGTACAAGCAGATGATGTTGTTTATCTAACAGTTAACAATTACCGTGCTAATGGTGTCCTGAGTGATATTATTGGTGATAATATGGAAATTATTTACGATTCAAACAATGATTCTGTTTCTACCATTCGTGAAATGATTATTGAATATATTAGCGAAGTAGGAACTATTTCCCCTACTGTTGATAATAACTGGGAAATCATTGGTACTAATTGGAATGAAAATCAACGAGACGTTGTTAAACAATTAATGGCATCAGGTGATTTAACTACTACATATACTGGAGATAAAAGAACGCCAAACATTGAATCCATTCGTTGGGAAGATGTTGAAAGTGTCACAACTGTTGTCTCTTTAGGAAGTGTTAACGATATTCATGGAGCAGTAGCTGGGACAAGTTCAAACCCAGGTGTTGCGAAATTCGCTACTGCTGTTAAGTCCTTCAAAACTTCTAATGAACATGCTTATTTCTTAGGTTCAGGAGACTTGTATCAAGGAAGTGCAATATCGAATTTAACACAAGGAAAAGTAATGAATGAAGTTTTTAAAGAATTAGGAATGACATATTCTGCCGTTGGTAACCATGAATTTGATTGGGGAGAAGATAAACTAGATACATTTATGGAAGATGGAGCTTTCCAATTCCTAGCTGCTAATGTTACATATTTAGATGGTACTTCCCCTTCATGGGCACAGCCAACAGCGATGATTGAAGTTGGCGGTATTAAGGTAGGTATTATCGGAATCACTACACCTAATACTAAATACCAAACAGCTGCTGAAAATGTTGCAGATTTAGAATTTTTAGATCCAATTGCAACAACTATTAAATATGAAGAAGAATTACGCAATCAAGGTGCTGATTCTGTTATTGTTCTATCACATTTAGGTTCAGCACCAGAAGGTGCTACTGGATATGATTTAGAAGCTGAAGAGTTAGCTGAAGCAGTACCAACAATTGATGGAATCTTCTCAGCACATTATCATTTAACAGTAGATAAAGAAGTAAATGGTGTACCTATTTTACAAGGTAGTTATAATGGCCGTGCATTATCAAAATTAACTTTAGTATTTGATAATGATGGAAACTTAATTAGTAACTTTGGAGATGTTGAAAATCTTCGAGCACAAATTCCTGATTTAGCTGATGATGAAACAGTAAATCAAATTGTAGCTAAATATACTGAAGACTTAGAACCTATCTTAGGTGAAAAAGTTGCCGAAACACCAATTAATTATCCTCATGATACTAATATATCACCAGTTACTGACATGGGACAATTAACAGCTATGATGATGACAGAAATTGGAAATACAGAAATCGCTATTATTAATGGTGGTGGTATCCGTAATGGTTTCACAGCTGGTGACATTACTATGGGAACTATGTATGAAATATTCCCATTTGATAATACATTAGTAACAATGGAATTAACCGGGGAAGATCTAAAAGCGGTTATTGAACATGGTATTCCACCATGTGATTTCAAAGCTGGTCAATTCTATGGTATTAATGTATATTATGATTTTGATGACGATGGAAATCCAGTAGTATCAAAAATGTTCTTATTGGATGGAACAGAAATTAAAATGGATGAAACATATACTGTTTCTACATTAGATTTCTTATTAACAGGTGGCGATAAATACGACTTTAGTAACGCGATTAATGCAGTTGATACAATGATTCCTCTTCGTGATACTTTAGTTGAATGGATGAAAGACAAAGAAGTACTGGATTTTGTTCCACAAAAGAATCTATTCCAAGAAGAAGCACCAGTAACACCAACTACACCTTTAGAAATCACATTTAATGATGTAGTAAATATGGTTGTAGATGCTAATACTACAGAACAAGATTTTATCGATGCTTTAGATATCAGTTCAAACTATCCAATTACTATTACTACGGATTTCTTAACACAAGTTGATTTAACAAAAGATGGTTCTTATAACATCAATATAACTTTCACAAAAGTATCTACATCTAGAGCTACTGTACAAGGTACAGATAGCATTAGTGATGTTGTTAAATTAACTATTCAAAGCAAAGACGGTTCTTCTATTAAACCAGGAGATAATAGTTCTACTGGAGCAACAAGTTCTAGTTCTACAACTATTTCTGGATCCACAACACAAACAGGAGATAACACAAATACATTTGTTATTTATTGATTGTTTAGTTTATCTCTGATGGGATTATATTTAGGTTTACGAAAAGAAAAACCAATTAATTAATTACTATTTCTATAAGAGAACATATCCCGTATATGTTCTCTTCAGACTGTTGACAATCAAAAAAGGATTGTTAACAGTTTTTTCTATTCACATCTTTTTGTGACTTCCTCTATATTCGATACATATAGCTATTAAAATGGTATAATTAATGTATAGA
>JBKEBJ010000296.1:0-5093 GCA_047973105.1 Coprobacillaceae bacterium
TTATAATTTAATGAAAGTCGTCAAAAAAGTGATTTTATTTAATAAAATCACTTTTAAAATTAAATATAAGATGGTACACTAAAGTTAGATTGAAAAATCAAAGGAGGAAAAACTGAATATGAAAAAGTTGTTAGCACTATTGCTTGTATTCTCATTTGCATTAGTTGGATGTGGTTCAAGTGATGACAAAGATGACGATGCAAAGAAAGATGATGGTGCAGAAATTGCATTAATCACTGATGCGGGAGACATCAATGACAAATCATTTAACCAAAGCGCATGGGAAGCGGTAGAAGAATTTGGAAAAGAAACTGATACTAGTTATAAGTATTACAAACCATCTTCATTTGATACTGCTGGTTATGCTACAGAAATCGAAAACGCTGTAGATAACGGTGCAAAAGTAGTTGTTTGTCCTGGATTTAAATTCCAAGATGCAATGGGAGAAGCACAAACAAAATATCCTGAAGTAAAATTCATTATGATTGATGCTTATCCAACAATTAATGAAGAAGCAGTAGACATCGAAAAGAATGTATATTCTGTTACATATTTAGAACAACAACCAGGATACTTAGCTGGTTATGCCGCTGTAAAAGATGGACATACTAAATTAGGGTTCATGGGTGGTATCGCAGTTCCTGCAGTAATTAACTTTGGATATGGATACGTACAAGGAGCTTTAGCTGCTGCTGAAGAAATGGGCGTAACTATTGAAGTTAAGTATACTTACACTGGAACATTTACTGAATCACCAGATATCAAAGCACAAGCTGCTTCTTGGTATAATGATGGTACAGAAGTAATTTTCTCATGTGGTGGAGGAATTTGTAACTCAGTTTTCGCCGCTGCTGAAGAAGCTGGTAAATTAACTATTGGTGTTGATAGTGATCAAAAAGATGCTTCTAAAACAGTTGTAACTTCTGCTGTAAAAGGTGTAAGAAACTCTGTATACGATGCATTAAAAGATTACAAAAACGACAAGTTCCCATCAGGTGGTCAAGTACTTGATGCAAGTGGTGACTATGTAGGGTTATCTGATGATTTCTCAAGATTCACTACATTTACTGCTGATGATTACAAAGTAATCTATGATGAAGTAAAAGCAGGAAAAATTGAAATTAAAGGAAATTCTGATGTTAATGCTAATGGAGATCCATCTTCATTCGCTACTGACACAATGAAAATTGATTATTTCAGTTCAAATTAGTATAAAGAAGGTATGTGTATAACTACATATACCTTTTTTATTTTGTCAAAATAAGTATATAAAACTATTAATTGAAAATAAAAATAACTTAGTAAAGGTAGAAATTTGTTTCAAATGATTTCTATTTATTGTATAATTAACAGTAAAGGAGAGATTTTATGGAATATGTAATAGAGATGTTGAACATTACAAAAGAGTTCCCTGGAATTAAGGCTAATGACGATGTTACTGTCCAGCTGAAAAAAGGGGAAATCCATGCATTACTGGGGGAAAACGGTGCTGGTAAATCGACTTTAATGTCAATATTATTTGGATTGTACCAACCTGATGGTGGTGTTATTAAAATTAATGGTGAAGAAGTTAAAATTGATAACCCAAATGATGCCAATAAATATGGTATTGGGATGGTACATCAACACTTTAAATTAGTACATAATTTTACGGTATTGGAAAACATAGTATTAGGGGTAGAAGATACAAAAAATGGTTTTTTACAAAAAGATGATGCTAGAAAAAAAGTTATGGATTTATCAAAAAGATATCATTTAAATGTAGAACCTGATTCATTGATAAGCGATATTACAGTAGGAATGCAACAAAGAGTTGAAATCTTAAAAATGTTATATCGTGACAATGAAATCCTTATTTTTGATGAACCAACTGCTGTTTTAACTCCACAAGAAATTGAAGAGTTATTAAACATTATGAAAAATTTGATTAAAGAAGGAAAATCAATTATTTTCATCACTCATAAATTAAATGAAATCAAAGCAGTTGCTGATCGTTGTACAATTCTTCGTAAAGGAAAGTATATTGGTACAGTTGATGTAGAAGGGTGTTCGAAAGAAGATTTATCTAAAATGATGGTTGGTCGTGATGTTAACTTTGTTGTCGACAAAGGAGAACAACATTTAGGCGAAGTCACTCTAAAAGTAGAAAATCTTTCATATTTTCCTAAACATGCCAATAAAGCATTATTGAATAACGTCTCGTTTGAAGTTAAAAAAGGAGAAATTGTATGTATTGCTGGTATTGATGGTAATGGTCAAAGTGAACTTGTTTATGCATTATCAGGAATGATATCTTCAACAGAAGGAAAAATCTTATTACATAATGAAGATATCACTGCTGATTCTATCCGCAGTCGTAGTTTAAAAGGAATGGCTCATATTCCAGAAGACCGCCATAAACATGGTTTAGTATTAGATTATACATTAGAAGAAAATTTAATTTTAAAAAGTTATTTTATGAAAGAAAATCAAAGTCATGGATTCTTACGTTTTGATGCAATTAATAAAAATGCGAATCAATTGATTGAAACATTTGATATTCGTTCAGGACAAGCTGCAAAGTCAATTGTTCGTGGAATGTCTGGTGGTAATCAACAAAAAGCTATTATTGCTCGTGAAATTGCTAGTAGATCTGATCTATTAATCGCTGTTCAACCAACACGAGGTTTAGATGTTGGAGCAATTGAATTCATCCATTCTGAATTAATTGCCCAAAGAAACGATAATCGTGCAGTTTTATTAGTAAGTTTAGAATTAGATGAAGTTATGGATGTTAGTGATCGAATTCTTGTTATGTATGAAGGAGAAATTGTTGCTGATTTAAAACCTGAAGACATTACAGTAGAAGAATTAGGATTATATATGTCTGGATTGAAAAGAGGTGTAGGATATGAAAAATAGGGATGCGTTAAAGTCGTTACTATCCTCACTAATTGCGATTGGGTGTGGGTTATTATTTGGTTTAATCATTATATTTATCGCAAATTCCGATCAAGCATTAAAAGGTTTTTCCATTCTTTTACAAGGTGGATTTTATAAAGGAATTAAGAGTACAGGACAAGTATTATATTTAGCTGTACCAATTATGATGACTGGTTTATCTGTTGCCTTTGCATTTAAATGTGGATTGTTCAACATTGGTACACCAGGACAATATATTGTTGGAGCATTTACAGCTATTTGTATTGCTTTAAACTGTGATTTTATTCCTAACTCTGTATTATGGATTGTATGTTTAATTGCTGGGGGATTAGCTGGTGCTTTATGGGCAGTGATTCCAGGTATATTAAAGGCGTATAAAAATGTAAACATTGTAATATCCTGTATTATGATGAATTACATTGGAATGTTATTAGTTATTGAAGGGGTTAAAAAATTCATTTATAACCCTATGGGAGCGGAATCGTATTCAGTTCCTATTGCTAAAGCCATTCCTAAAGCTGGACTAGATGTTATATTTGATGGTGCAAGTATTAACTTAGGTACAATCATCGCTATTGGTTTATGTATCTTAGCGTATATCATTATGAATAAAACAACATTCGGATATGAATTAAAAGCTTGTGGCTATAATAGTGATGCTAGTCGTTATGCTGGTATGAATGAAAAGAAATGTGTTATTTTATCAATGGCTATTGCTGGATTCTTTGCTGGAATTGGTGGAGCAATCCTTTATATGTCAGGAACAGGAGCAACGATTGCTACTGCAGAATCATTAGCAGCAGAAGGTTTTAACGGTATACCTGTAGCACTACTAGGATTCAATAATCCTTTAGGTGTTATTGCTTCTGCTATCTTTATTGCCTATATTAATTTAGGTGGTAACTATATGCAATCTGTTAATATTGCTGTTGAGATTATTGATATTATTGTAGCTTCAATTATCTATTTTAGTTCTTTTACACTATTTATAAAATTATTCTTAGACAGACGACGAAGTAAAAAAGAAGTAAATGTTACTGATGGAGGTGATGAATAATGGATATAGTTGCATTCTTATTTAGACAAACATTATTATTCGCTATTCCATTATTAGTTGTTGCTCTTGGTGGTTTATTTAGTGAACGAAGCGGTGTAGTAAATATCGCATTAGAAGGGATTATGATTTTTAGTGCTTTTGGTGGTGTATTGTTTATGAACTATATGCAAACTAATGGCATTATGGAAGGACAATTATTGTTACTTGTTACGATTGTAATTGCTGGGGTTGTAGGTGGATTATTCTCTTTACTCCATGCAGTCGCCGCCATTCATTTGAAGGCCGATCAAACTATCAGTGGTACTGCATTAAACTTATTTGCGCCTGCATTTGGTGTCTTCTTTGCAAAAACATTATTTGGTGGTGTAAAAAGTGTGCCTTTTTCAAATCAATTCTTGATTGATAAAGTACCTGTATTATCAGATATTCCAATTATTGGAGATCTGTTCTTTACTAAATTTTATATAACAACATTTATTGGTGTAATTATTTTAATTCTTACATGGCTATATTTATATAAAACAAAAACTGGTATGCGAATTCGTGCATGTGGGGAAAATCCTCAAGCTGCGGATGCTGCAGGTATCAGTGTTTATAAAATTCGTTATTTAGGAGTTGTTCTTTCTGGGGTTTTAGCAGGAATTGGTGGTTTGATTTATGTTATGCCAATTACTACTGAATATTCTAGTGATGTTGCTGGATATGGTTTCTTAGCACTTGCTGTATTGATTTTTGGTAACTGGAAACCATGGCGTATTGCTGTTGCTGCATTATTCTTTGCAATTACTAAAACAATAGCTGTAGCGTATACTGGTGTTCCTTTCTTACTTAGTTTAGGAATCCCAAATGTAATATTTAAATTATTACCATATGTTGCTACATTGTTATTATTAGCCTTTACTTCGAAAAATTCAGCGGCCCCGCGTGCTTCTGGAGAGCCATACGATAAAGGAAAACGATAATTTCATTATAAAAGATGAGAGTTATATGTTAACTATCTCATCTTTCCTTAATTGAAATTTCAACCGCACCACAAGGTGCGGCTTTTTTTGATATACTAAAGGAGCTCACCCGACGAAAAGGAGCTCCTTATGAATTATAAACAATTAAATGA
>JBKEBJ010000297.1:0-2644 GCA_047973105.1 Coprobacillaceae bacterium
TTCATTTTCTCATTTAATTGTTTATAATTCATAAGGAGCTCCTTTTCGTCGGGTGAGCTCCTTTAGTATATCAAAAAAAGCCGCACCTTGTGGTGCGGTTGAAATTTCAATTAAGGAAAGAAGAGCGACGTCGCTCTTCTTTTAATTTAGATATGTTAGGTATAATGACTATTGTTTTTACGAAATTGATTTGGTGATACCTGGTAATTCTTTTTAAACATATTACTAAAAGTCCCTATACTCGCATACCCCACTCGTTTTGATATATTATCAACAGATAAATCAGTTGTTATTAATAAATTTGCAGCCATTGTCATTCTAACTGAATTTCCATACTCCCACATAGTCATATGATATATATGTAAAAAACCAGCCTTTAATTTTTGTTCATGAATATGTAACATTTGACTTATATTTGAAATAGTCAAATGATTACTCGCATTTTCTGTAATCAATTCATGTGCTTTGCGAATAATTTCAATATCTTGCATAGTTAATGAAAGGATTCGATTGTTTCCAATTTTAATTTTTTCTCTGTAATAATTCCTCTGTATATCCATTTTTGATGAACTTTTATACTCCATACTAATAATACCAATGCATTCTAATATTTTTGATTCCAACAACATTGGATTAAAGTTTTTTGTAGCAGATATATTTTCTATTTGATGAATTACTTTTATTAAATCTGCAGTTAGGTATTTCTGCGTTACATTATGTGGTAAATCATCTAAAGAAAAACAGCGATCGCCATATAATGGTATCAATACATCATCAAAGTAACTATCATATATAGTAATTTCTGTCCCATGAAAATGTTGTCCTTTTTTCCATAGTTGTGTTCCTTCTGCACCACTTTCTATGGTTATAAAGGAAGATGGTGTAAAAGAACTAACTTCCATACCTGTCATTTTAAACTTTGTATTCCCAGAATACACATTCCCAAATCTCAAAAATGTTTCATTATGATTAAATGATAGTTGAAAATCATTAGCGATTGTATAATCTCCTACACCAATATTATAATATCCTTCTTTTTCATAACGAATAATATGTCCTAACTCTGGTCTATCTCTATTTTCATAAACAATACAATCTTTTTGTTTATATGAAGAAAATGTTAATTTCTGAACAAATTGTTCGAAGTATTCTAATTGTCTTTCTTCCATCTTTACATTATCCTTTTATACTGACATTTTCTACTTTTATTATACACACCCTTATAACTATTTTATAGTTTTATTATTAGTTTATTTAACTTTTATTACCTAATGTATATATGCTAGAATATAAACAAAGAGGAGGATGTACATGTTAAAAATTGGAGATTTCGCTATACTATCAAAAATCAGTATTCATATGCTTCGTCATTATGATCAAATTGACTTATTAAAACCTACATATATTGATGCGTCTTCTGGATATCGCTATTATACCGAAGAACAATTACCTATCGCCAATCAAATTCAAGCATTAAAAGAGATGGGTTGTAGTCTACCTATAATAAAACAAATATTAGATCAATATAATCAACCAGAAAGCCTCAAAGAGTATTTAGTATTACAACGTAATCAAAAAAAGGAAGAACTATCTGTTCTAAAAAAACAAATTCGATTATTAGATAATGCGATTATGGGAGTTGATAATAATACGGATTATTCTAATTTACATATCGCTATTAAAGAAATACCGAAAAGAAAAGTTGTTAGTTATCGTCAAACAATATCAAATTATAGTGACGAAGGAATATTATGGCAGTATCTATATAAAAAAATAGCACCTTTATCAATCTCTGAAGCTTCTCCTAGTTATGATATCGCCATCATCCATCCTAGTAATCCTGAGATAGAAGGCATTGATGTTGAAGTACAATTAGCTATTACCAAATTATATAACGATTTTGATGATATCACTTTTAAAGAAGTTCCAGCTATCAAAGTGGCCTCGTTTACTTATCAAGGTCAATATGATCAGATTGAACATATTAATATTAAAATAGCGAAATGGATTGCAGATAATCAATATGAATTTGTAGGTGGCTTATTTAATATATATCACATTTCACCTAAAACAGAATCCCATCAAGAAAACTTAATTACTGAAGTTTGTTTTCCTATAAAGAACAAAAAAGCATGATCCATGCTTTTTATTTTTTATTATTTAATAGCGAATAGCGAATCATATCTTCTATATTCCAGTTCTTTGTTCGATTAATAAATTCTTGATAATCAATACATTGTTGATAAATAAAATTACAAGCATAAATAATCTCGGGATTATTTGTAATGATTCCAGGAAAATAATGATATGGTTCAAATAATTCTAAATACTTACAATATCCTACATAATCATCAATTGTCCAAACATAGAATTCTTTTTGAAGGGTGTCAAAAATAAGATATTGTGATATTAAATTAGGTTGCTTCAATAATACTGAGATATCAATAGAATAAAAATCACAAGATTCTTCAAATGATTTTATTTTACTTTTTGATATTAATACGCCTGTCTTAATTTTATCACCAAATCTTTTTTTTAGATAACGCAATGTCTCTGGATAAAAAGATTTAACATATAAATTTTTAGATATATTTTTTTCAATCGTATCACCAATAACTTTTTGATATGATTGCTTCTTATCATA
>JBKEBJ010000363.1:0-5687 GCA_047973105.1 Coprobacillaceae bacterium
TAGCAGCTGTCGCTCCTCCCCATAAAAACCCTTCTGGGAACTTTCTTACCATTGTTTTTCCTCCTATAATATTCGTTTTCATTTTATCATTATGTCTTTTCTAATATTTATGAATTTCAGGAAATGAAAAAGCCTTTCATATGTAGATTATTCCCATAAAATATATCTCTAACAAAAAAACATCTGTTAGCTTACAGATGTTAATCTTCTTCAATAACTCCCAATAATTCCAATAAACGATTTAAATCTTTAGTATCTGTATAAGAGAAAGATACTGACTTTTCATCAACCTTGATTTTTGTACGATACTTCTTTCTTAATAAAGACTCCACATACACTAATTCTTTAGGTTTCTCCTCTTTAATTTTTCCTTTTTTACTTTTACCTAACTCTATTCCTTTAACAATATTCTCTACTTCTCGAACAGATAGATTATCTTTTACTGCACGATTCGCTATTTCTATTGCTTTGTTTTCATCTAACGTAATTAAGGCTCTTGCGTGCCCCATCGATAAACTACCTTTTAAAACATAGTTTTGAATTTTCTCAGGTAACGCTAGTAAACGTAATGTATTCGCTATATAACTTCTTGATTTACCCACTCTTTTAGCTAAATCATTTTGTGTCAAACTAAGTTTATCCATCATTTGTTGATAGGCTTGTGCTTCTTCAATCGCATTCAAGTTCTCTCTTTGAATATTTTCTAATAAGGCGATTTCCATCATTTGTTGATCACTAAATTCAACAATAATAGCTGGTACTTCTGTTAATCCTGCAATCTTAGCTGCACGACATCTTCTCTCTCCTGCAACAATTTCATATCCTTGTACAGATTGTTTCAATATTACAGGTTGGAATATTCCATGTTCTTTAATAGAGTCTGCCAATTCATTTAAGGCTGCTTCATCAAACAATTTACGTGGTTGATATGGATTAGCACGAATCTCCTCTAAAGCGACAGTAGATTGTGCTGATTTTGGTGTATTATTTTCAATATCACTAATGATAGTATTAATATCTCCACCAAAGATACTATCTAATCCTGAATGTAGTTTTTTCTTTTTATTTGCCATTTCTTGTGCACACCTCTTTCGCTAATTGGTAATATGCTTTTGCCCCTTCTGAATTTTTATCATAATCAAATATTGCAACACCAGCAGAAGGTGCTTCTGATAATTTAATATTTCTTGGAATCACTGTTTTATATACTTTTTCTTTAAAGTATTTTCTAACTTCTTGTGACACTTCAACCCCTAAATTAGTACGTTGATCTAACATTGTTAGTAAAACACCTTCAATTGTTAATTGGGGATTAAAAACATTTTGTGTTAATAAAACGGTATTTAACAATTGTGTTAATCCTTCTAAGGCATAGTATTCACATTGCACAGGAATTAATACAGAATCACAAGCTGTTAAGGCATTTGTATTTAATAACCCTAGGGCTGGTGGACAATCAATAATAATAAAATCATATTCTGTTCTGATTGGTTCTAAAGCATTTTTTAAACGTTTTTCACGACCATTTTTTATTGTCCCCAACTCTAAATCTGCGCCTGCTAAGTCAATACTTGCTGGTGCGACATCTAAATTTTTAATATACGATGGAACAATAATATCCTTCATTGTTGCTTGACCTACTAATACATCATATGTAGTATCCGATATAGAAACTCGATTTACACCAACTCCTTGGGTTGTATTTGCTTGGGGGTCCATATCTATAAGAAGAACTTTATATTTATCATAAGCTAAAGCTGCTGATAAATTAACACTTGTTGTTGTTTTTCCTACGCCACCTTTTTGGTTTGTAATCGCAATAACTTTACTCATCGTTTTCTCTCCTTATCTTTTTACCAATTGTCTCCCCTAATGATACAACAGTTTCCCTGTCCTGTTTTGTATTATCTCTTATATCTTGGTCAATTTCAACAATATCTTTTTTCAATAAAATAACAACTGTCGAACCTCCAAATTCAAACATCCCTTTTTCTTGTCCTTTAATAAATGTTTGATGTTGATGATTAACAATTTTACCTACCATCATAGCTCCTACTTCCATTTGAATTATCGTTCCAAAATTATCTGTTTTTAAAACACTATATTCTCTGGCATTTTGTTTATATATTGGATAATAATCATTGGCTATTGGATTTACTGTATGGAATTTTCCAGGAATATATTTTTTAGATATAAATGTTCCATTATCAACATAACTATAACGATGATAATCGTCTACTGTTAAGCGAAATATTAAACATATTCCTCCTTGATATTCATTCGCTAAATCTGCATCTTCTAATAAATCTGTAATTGTATACTTAGTATCTTTAATTGTTAGAATTGTTTGTTCATTAATATCATAATATGATAACTTTGAATCTGCTGGAGAAACAAAGACATCCTTATCTAAATTGATTGGACGTTTTCCTTCTTTTATTTTCCTAGTAAAGAAATCATTATACGATACAAAGTCTCGTTCTTCATACATACTCATATCTATTTGACTATCTACAATAAAAGGTGCAATTCTTCTACGAGAATAACGGGTATTCATATACCAACCACCTAGATTTGTTACCCACTTAGATACGAGGACTTTTAAAGCACATCTACCAAGAAATGTGCCATAAAGTCGACGTAATGTCTGATTTTGATTTTCACCTTTGATAACAATATTGCCTTTTCTATCTACTACTTTCATTAATTCATCACCACTATTTGAACAAGTTCTACTACAACTAATACGCCCAATGCAATAAGGCCTTTCTTTTGTACTTTTGGTACTTTAAAATCAACAATGAATAATATTCCACATATCAACATTAAAGCTCCATAAATATAATCTAAACCAAAGATTACATCTCTTAAACCATAGGCACAAGGTAAAATAAAGGATACAGTTGTTACTGGTAGTCCTTGATAATATTTTCTTTTTTCATCTGTTTCTTGTTGTCTTGTTTCTTCTTTAACATTGAAATACGCTAAACGTATAACCGCAGCTAATACAAAGAATATTTCTATCGCTAACCACCCTACAGATTCTAAACCAACATTATATCCTAATATTGCTGGAAAGACCCCAAAGGCCACTAAATCACAAAGAGAGTCTATTTGTATTCCAAATTTTTTCTCCTCTTCTGTTCTTCCTTTTTTTGTACGTGCTATAATACCATCAAATGTATCGCAAATACCACATACAATTAAACATATAAAAGCCCACTGGTAGAACCCATTAAATGATAAATGAATTCCTGCCATAGCGAAAATCAACGATAAGTATGTAAGAATGACAGTGTAACTATAAAATCCAATCATTTTTAATCTCCCTATTTATAAAATTATATCAAAACTAGTATACCATAAATGATGACAATTATGTAGATTATTCTACAAATAAAAAAATAGATAAAGTTATAGAACATTTTCCTTTCTTTCTTTTTTTATTTTCCTTATACTAAAACTTAACAGGTTTATTGTAAGGAGGAAAAGACGTGTATATTATTAAGAAGGACAATACAAAAGAAGTATTCAATATTGATAAGGTTGTTGTAGCTATTCATAAGTCTGCAACACGTTGTCTATATAGTTTTAAAGAGGGTGAAGAAGAACAAATTTGTAATTTTGTAAAGAACAAAGCCAATGAATTCTATGCCGATGAAATTACAATTGCACAAATGCATAATATAGTGGAAGAGGCATTAGAAAATATTAATCCAAAAGTAGCGAAAAGTTACCGTGATTATCGTAACTATAAACAAGATTTCGTTCATATGTTAGATGAGGTCTATAAAAAATCACAATCTATCATGTATATTGGGGATAAGGAAAACAGTAATACCGATAGTGCTTTAGTTTCGACTAAACGTAGCTTAATATTTAATCAGCTAAATAAAGAATTGTATCAAAAATTCTTTTTAACAACAGATGAATTACAAGCGGCTAGAGATGGTTACATTTATATCCATGATATGTCTGCTCGTAGGGATACTATGAATTGTTGTTTATTTGATGTTCAAAACGTATTAAAGGGTGGTTTTGAAATGGGGAATCTTTGGTACAATGAGCCTAAAACTTTAGATGTAGCTTTTGATGTTATTGGCGATATAACATTATCTGCTGCCTCTCAACAATATGGGGGATTCACCGTTCCTAGTGTTGACTTATTATTAGAACCTTATGCAGAACGTTCTTATCAAAAACAAAAAGATCGTTATTTAGAATTAGGTTTAACAGAAGAAAAAGCAGATCAAGAAGCTACAAATGATGTATTAATTAATTTCCAACAAGGTTTTCAAGGTTGGGAATACAAATTTAATACTGTTGCTTCTAGTCGTGGTGATTATCCATTTATTACTATGACTGCTGGTACTGGTACTAGTAAATGGGCGAAAATGGCAAGCATTGAATTATTAAATGTTAGAAGAAAAGGACAAGGGAAAAAGGAATGTAAAAAACCAGTATTATTCCCTAAAATCGTTTTCCTATATGATGAAAATTTACATGGTGAAGGAAAAGAATTAGAAGAAGTATTTGAAACTGCTGTTCTATGTTCTAGTAAAACAATGTATCCAGATTGGTTAAGCTTAACTGGTGAGGGATATGTTGCTTCTATGTATAAAAAATATGGAAAAATCATTTCACCAATGGGATGTCGTGCATTCTTATCACCTTGGTATGAAAAAGGTGGAATGTACCATGCTGATGAAAGTGATGAGCCAGTATTTGTTGGTCGTTTTAATATTGGTGCCGTTTCTTTACATTTACCTTTAATTTATGCAAAAGCTAAACAAGAAAGTAAACCGTTCTTTGAAGTATTAGATTATTATTTAGGTCTAATTCGTCAATTACATTTACGTACTTATGACTATTTGGGAGAAATGAAAGCATCTATTAATCCATTAGCTTATTGTGAAGGTGGTTTCTATGGTGGAAATTTAAAATTAACAGATAAAATAAAACCATTATTAGAATCTGCAACTGCTTCTTTTGGAATTACTGCTTTAAATGAGTTAGAACATTTACATCATAAAAAATCATTAGTTGAAGATGGTTCTTTCGCAATTGAGACACTTACATATATTAATAAGAAAGTGGAAGAATTCAAAAAAGAAGATGGTCGTCTATACGCTATTTATGGTACACCTGCAGAAAGCTTATGTGGATTACAAATACAACAATTTAGAAAGAAACACGGGGTTATTGAAAATGTTAGTGATCGTGAATATATCTCTAATAGTTTCCATTGTCATGTTGCAGAAGAAATATCACCAATTGAAAAACAGGATTTAGAACATCGCTTCTGGGAATTATGTAATGGTGGAAAAATTCAATATGTCAAATATCCTATTGATTATAATATGGATGCCTTTAAAACATTACTAAAACGTGCGATGGATTTAGGTATGTATGAAGGGGTTAACTTATCATTATCTTATTGTGATGATTGCGGACATGAAGAACTAAGTATGGAAGAATGTCCAAAATGTGGAAGTAAAAACTTAACAAAGATTGACCGTATGAATGGTTATTTATCATATTCACGAGTAAAAGGTGACACTCGTTTAAATGAGGCTAAGATGCAGGAAATCAAAGAAAGGGTGTCAATGTAATGCGTTATCATAATATAACAAAAGATGATATGTTAAATGGCGATGGTCTTCGTACTGTTTTATGGTTATCTGGTT
>JBKEBJ010000364.1:0-11679 GCA_047973105.1 Coprobacillaceae bacterium
ATCAGCGTCTACTGTACCTACTGTTGTTCCATCTTTAATGAAAGTTGCTGTATATTCATTTACTGTATATCTTGCATATAGGCTAATTCCATTTTCTGGCATTGTTCCTGTTGTAAAATCCCATTCACTTCCACCAGTCTGAGCTGTATACCAGCCATCAAATGTATGTCCTTCTTTATCTGTATCAATTGTACTTGGTACACTGAATATTGTTCCATAATCAACGTCTACTGTACCTACAGTTGTTCCATCTTTAATGAAAGTTGCTGTATATTCATTTATTGTATATCTTGCATATAAGGTAACATCTTCATCTATCATTGTAGTTGTTGAAAGATTCCACTCAGTTCCCCCTGTTTCAGCAGTGAACCAACCATCAAATGTATGTCCTGTTAATTGCGCAGCTGGTTGTGCATCAATTTGTTCTCCAGGATAACGTTTTATCGTTGTATTAGCTGTTGATCCACTACCTGCATTTAAAGTTACTGAATATGGTTCCATTAATCCTGCATTTACAGTATATGCTCCGCTACCACTTGGTGTAATTGCTCCAGCCGTAGTAGTAGAATGATCTGCACTTTCTGTAAGATTAGAATAACGTAATGAATCATCAATTGTTGGATTAACAAGTACTATATCTACATTCTCTGCTTTTTCTAATCCTAAGAATTCATAACTTCCTACTACCCCATCAATTGTTGATGTTGTAGTTGTTTCAATAACTTCTGTTGTACCTGCTTTATAAGCAATAACTGTAATACCATTTCTTCCTGTTTCACTACCATCTAGGTTACCATCTCTATTTGTATCATTAAATACTCTTCCTTTAATAACTCCTGTTTTCAGACGAATAGCTACAGGTTCACTTGGTTTATATCCAGCTGAAGAACCAGGAATTTCACGATAAATACGTGCTGAGTAAACATTAGTATTTCCAGCATTGGCATCTGCAGTAGCAGTATCTAATGTGATTGGGAAATCAATTGACTCACTAAATCCATCAGGAATAGCACTTAATTTAGTAATTTTAATCATTCTAATTTGGCTTGGATCACTTGAAAAGGCACTATATGGTTTAAAGTTTGCAGATGTATGATCTACTTCATATGAATCTGCATATAACACTTCATAATCTGATCCTAAATCTATTTCCTCTTCCAAAGCCACTGTCCAAGTAAAAGCTTCTTTTTGAAGATGTATGCTTGCATCAAAATCACTACTTGATGCTGGCATTAATGATGTTGATTCACCCGCTTTAGGAATTGGTACTAAGGCTGTATATCCTGTTGGTACATCAACACCAGAACTATTACCTACTGTTATTTGGTATCTTGCATCTCCTTCAGGATTTAAATTGATAATTTCTTTTCCTGAAACATAATCATATGATACCCAACTACCACCATTTAAATTAACTGCAGTAGTTACATTGAAATCTTGTTGTGCTTGCACATTCATTGTTGCATCTCTACTAGGAGTTCCTAAGTATTTATCAACATCTCCACTTTTATCTACGTCAAACTTGTTTTCGTTATTATAATATGCGTAACTTGAAGCACTCGTCACTGATATATCTTTGATTGGTCTAATATAACAAAGTTCACTTGCATTTATTGCCGTAGTTGGCGTTGTATTACGTATCTTGTAATCATATTCAATCCTTGCAATATGATTAGTAATTCCTGGGAGATCCGCATTCAATTTAAGTTCTGGCAATGTTAGTTTAATTACTTTATAACCCAAATTATCATCTGTTATAATTGGTATCAGAGTTCCATCACTAACTTGGTATACTTTATCACCATTTGTTATTTTTAATGTTGACGTATCAATTTGAAGGTATTCCCCTTCACGTAAATAGATTTCGAACCCTTTTAAATAAGAGTTTCCATCTCCACCTGCATTTCCTCGATATAAACGTACTGTATTATTCATTTGGTACGTATCGCCTGCAAAATATGTTAAATTTTTATTAATACTTGTTGATGTTGCAAAAGCTGTTTTTGTTCCTTCTGTTACATTCATTTTTCCTGTTAAATGAGAAGCAAATGGCCCTGTAAAATCTGAATCCTCAATAGGTGCCGTATCCACTGTGAAATCAATTATATTATCCACTGGTTTTTCTAAGAAATGACCAAAGAACATCGTAGGTGAGGAATAATTCCCTAAAGAAGTCTCTGATGATGCCACTCCCATATTAACTGCAAAGGTCTCTGCAGTATATGAAATTTCTGTTATATATTCATTTTCTTGTCTTCCATTACTATCTAAATCAAATATTCTAAAACTAGATTTCTCTACATTGTTAACACCCGATAAAACTGGATTTGTAATTTCTCTTCCTAAGTTTGTTTTTACAACCACATTTTCTATCGTACTTACTACAAGCCTTGCATTTAATACCCCAACACTTGCATCTGTAAATTTAATTTCTACTTTTTGATTTGTTATCTCTCTAGCGTATATGTTTTTTACAACATATGCCCCTAACAATACCATTTCATTATCAGTATTAGCTTGATAAGCAATTGCATTCGTTCCTATAGTTGATAATTGTAATTTATTTTCAAATGCACTTGTAACCTTTAATGTGGTGTTATGATTTGTTAATGTATTTACTGTTTCACCATAATAGTTAGTAATCGCATAAGATTGTGCATTAATTGTATATGTTTCTCCTGCTGCCACTTGATCCGTAATGATAAAATTAAAATAGAAAAGTTTACCACTAGTTTTGGCTATATAACTATCAAGTGTAATTGTTACATAATCATAGTTTTCATCATCAGTATGCGTTACTGTTACATCTTTACTTAGTTCTGCTATACCACTATAAGTAACATCTTGAAAACCTAATTTCTTATCAAATTTATAGTTAAATGTAATTTGTTTATAAAGAGTACTTCCCCATAAACTATTTGAATAACCATCACCATTATTATTTACATAGTATCCTACTGTTACATTTTGTCCTGCTTCAATATTTTGACTACTTGTTGCCCCTAATGCATAGTGAATAGGATATACTTTTCCAGTTATTTCATAACTTTCTAATACTTCTGAGTTAAGTAATGTTTCTATACCAGAAACATTACAAATTGTTTCTGCAGTTAATACATTTGTAAAAGTTTTACTCCCATTGTTTACCATGAATGCAGTATCTAAATTAATACTAACACTTACTTTAGATTGTGTTGTACCAGGAGTGAAATAATATGTTAACGTCCCACCTCTTGGTTGATAATTAGCATAATCTGTTAATTTAGCATCTGGTTCCCAAGTAGCATTAGAAATAACTCCTTGATACTGTATCGCTAAATTATCAGCATTAAATGTCCAAGAATCCAATGTTGAATTCCCAGTCATCCCTGGTGCACTATTTAATCCTAATCCTTCATTAATGCGAATGACTAACTTACGCTCTGTAACATTTGCATCACCACTAAATGTTGCATCCACTGTTAATGTTTTTGCTTCCATTTGCGCTTCACGTGTTGGATATGTAACTGCCGTAGCTCCGTTCATATCATTTCCATCAAATGATGCAAATCCAAGAGATCTAGTTGGCATTTTTAATGCGACTCCTTCATTTGCCACTTCTTCTTGTTTTTCTTCTGTTGGCTCTGTTGCTTCTGTATCATCTTCTACAACAGTTCCCTCTTCTTTTTCTTCTACATCCGTAGTTGTTGATTCCTCGTTTGTTTCTTCTGTTTCGACAACTCCTTCAGTATCTTCAGTAGCTTGTATTGGCATTTGATTTATCAACATAAATACCGCTACTAAGAATATACCTATTCTTTTCTTCATTTTCTACACCCTTTCTCTTTCCCTAACTTACAATAAAATTATAACACTCGTCTTTTTCACACTCAAAGACCGTTCTAAGTTTATTGTGACTTTTGTGACCACACCTGTCTTTTCATCACATAATTTAAAAACATGCAGAACTGTCGCACGTTTTCTAATTCTTATTAAATAAGTTTGATATCTCTTTTAGTAACAACTCTACAGAAACAAACTGTATTAAGAAAACTATAACTAATATAATTACAAATATCATTAGAAAAAATCTAACAATCATCATTAATGTACTACTATTAAAATTCCAAAAATCATCTTCTTGCGCATGATACACCTTTGTTTGAAAATGACTTGTATTATTTTGGTAAACTGTTTCAATTGGTGTCTCTACAATTCTCAAATTGATGGTTTGTTCCATAATTTGTCCATCAACCATATATTGAATAACTACAGTATATACGCCTGGCTCATCAACCGTTTGTTCTAGTTTCTCCATTTCTTTATCAATGGCTTCTTCTTTAGAATCTGGAATATCATCCTCTGCATATACCATTGGTGTGAAAATTAAGAAAAAGAAACATACCATCATTACTATCACACTATTTCTTTTCATTAGTATTCACATCCTTTGGTAAACAAATCACCAATTCAACACCTTCATCTTTTGGTAAAAACTGACAGCTACCACGATAGTTTTCTACCATACTTTTAATCGTGTATAAACCAACACCACTACTATATTGGTTTTCTCCCCCCAATATGGTAGAAGATATCAAATACACGTTCAAAATCTATTTTACTACAATCCGCCTTATCATTATAAGCATGAATATATATTTGATTATTCTCTTCAAAGATTGTAATCTCAAAAACTCCTTGTTCATCAGTATAAGAAGAAGCATTAGAAATAATATTATGGATGATTTGTTTACATATAATAGGATTCATATAATTCCATAATTCTCTTGGTGCATCCATGCTAAATAGAATCTTCTTCTTATTAAACATAGGTTTAAATAATGTTATTGTTTGTTTTACTATTTTAATTAATTCAATATTTTCTTTGTCTAAATGATTTCGTTTTTCATCATTATTAATAATTTTTAGTATTTCATTTATATTCAATAAAACACCTTCATTGCTTTCCATAATGCTATCTATTTTATTATGGATATTTTGATCTGTAATTTCATTTTTTAATTCTTCACTCTCAATTAAAGATATGTTTAGTGGTGACTTCAAACTATGTATTAAGGCACGGACTAATTCTTTTTTCATTATTTCAGATTCCATACTTGCTTCTAATTGATATTCTAGATCTGTATATTGTGTATTGATATCCTTTAGTTTATCATCTAAATCTATTGCGAACTCTTCTAGTTCATGAGATAACACATCGTACTCACTATTGATAGTATTCTCATCTTTTCCTTTAAGTTTATAGTTTCGAAGATTTTGAATTCTATTTTTTAGATCCCGAATTGGTTTTATTAATCGTTTAAAAGCAATTTGAAATAATAATACTGTTAGAATACAAAGAACAATCATTCCAATTCCTAATATTCCAATTAATACAGAAAAAACTTCTACTGGGCTAACAGGATATATCGCTAACCAAACTTGATAATCTATCTCATCAACTGTTATATGATATATTTTTTCCAAATTAACTTGTTTTTCATTAATATAAGAATGCAATTTATTAAAATTCATACTTGGTTTGGATTGATAGATTGCTTCTTCCTCACTAAGAACAACAATATCTATTTCTCCATCTTCTACTAGGACACTCAATTCTTTTTCCCACGATTCTATGGGAGATGTCTCCATAATTGTATTTACTTTATTTAATGTTGATTCATTATATTCTTGATTCGACCTTGCATAGATTGCTGGTATTTGATTTATTACATATAAAATGAATATAACGCCTATTATATATATAATACTTAATAAATAAAATCTTTTCTTATAAGCAAATGTCTTAGTCTTCATTCCACTCATACCCTACTCCTCGAACGGAATAAATAGACGTTAAAAATAATTTCGCTCTTATTTTTTTTATTAAAGCATCTACACTTCGTAAGTCAATGGTATCTTCATTTATTCTCCATACTTGTTCTAATAAATCTTCTCTAGAAAACACTTTGTTTTTATTACGCATAAAAAACAGTAACAGGGAATACTCCCGTACAGTTAGATGCACTTGTTCGTCATCTTTATATACTTTCCTTGTCGTAATATCAATTTTTATATTTTCTGCTTCACTGGACAACATTGTTATTTTCTTTTTTTGTGTATCCATTAATACTCTAGCAATTCTAGCAATTAAAATATCAATAGTAACTGGTTTACGAATATAATCATTCGCCAATAAAGATAATGCCTTCACTTCCAAATCATCTGCTTCGGTAGCAGTTAATAGAATGATTTTTATATCCTCATCGTAATTACGAATATAAGATAGTAATTGCATTCCATCTACTGATTCCATCATTACATCAGATAAAATTAAATCAAAACTTTCTTCATGATAAATATCAATTGCATCAATTGCATTATCACAAAGAACAAGATCATACCCTTCTCTAGTTAATACTCTCGCGATTAACTCTTGATACTTTGTATCATCGTCAACAAATAAAATTCTCTTTTTCATAATTGCTCTCCTTCACCACTTTCCACAACACACACATTCACTCATTGGTTGGATTGCTTATAACAAAATAAAAACGGTTTGTTTTTATTTGCGCATATTTTCAACTTAAATTAAAACAAATTATTAAAACATAGTCAACTAATGTGAATTTCTCACATAGATTAATAAAAAATTGTACCTTGATTTTTACTACATTTTTATAAACACTTATGATATACTCTTATCAATATTATATTTACTACTAAAGGAGTATACTTATGATTTTTAGAAAAGCATTACCTAAAGATATACAACAAATTATGTATATTATTGAAGAAGCTAAAATAGGGTTACTAAAGCAAGGGATTAATCAATGGCAAAACGGATATCCTAATAAAGAATCTATTCTTGAAGATATCTTACACGGAGATAGCTATGTTTTGGAAGATAATCATCAAATTGTGGCAACTTGTATGATTTCTAATCAACCAGATCCTAACTATTCGTATATTGAAGATGGTACATGGCTACAAGATAAGTCATATAGTGTCATTCATCGTATCGCAATGCATCCTAATTATAAAGGAAGAAATATCGCATCTAAACTTATAGATAAGGTTTTTATTATTCATCCTTCCTCTTATAGTATTCGTGTTGATACGCACTTAGACAATATATCTATGCAAAAGGTTTTAAAGAAAAATGGTTTTGATTATTGTGGCATCATCTATGTATCGGATGGAACTGCTCGAAATGCTTATGAGAAAATAAAGCAATCATAATTTAGGAATAAATTATGATTTTTTTCATATTTGTATAGTTAGACACATACTTTCTATTTTGTTTCATACAATATTTTGAGGTGATATAATGAAATACTATATAGATGCACCCTATCCAAAGATAGAAGAAATTGTTCCTAACCCTATATATGGAAAAATGATATTAGATAACGTAGGGGGAATGCATTCTGAAATGAGTGCAATTAGCTTATACTTATATAACCAAGTAATAATTGGGGATATGTATGATCAGGTTCGTACTGCCTTTCTACAAATAAGCATGGCAGAAATGCGCCATCTAAATATTTTTTGTGAGTTATCATTTAAATTGGGGATGGATCCTCGTTTATGGTCGGGTACTGATGAATACAATGAATATTGGTCACCATCTTATAATAATTATCCTAATCAACTTGATAGTTTATTAGAAAATGCAATCATTAGTGAAAAAAGAGCCATTGAAAAATATACTTATCAAATAAGTGTTATCAATGACCCTAAAATTATTTCTATTTTAGAACGTATTATATTAGATGAAGAACTTCATTTACAAATTTTTCAATCTCTTTATCAACAATTAATCACTTATTAGTTTTCCTTGTCTTAATAAGTTTAATAATACTTCATTTTGACGTGTTGTTCCTTGATAATTTGCAATACCATTTAAAGCAGCTAGTCTTCTTCTATTTTCAAAGCTTGGATTTACTCTTATTTGTGACAAAGCATTGGAAAAAGAAGTTCCTACATAATTTGGATTACTTAAATAACGTACTTGTCCTTCAATTACTTGATCGTTGACCCAACCTTGATCATTTCCAATTAAATACGGATTACGTGCTCCTTGTTGAATACGTGTTATACTACCCACATCGCGATAAGGTTTTAATGGCGTTTCACTATCGCTTGTTAGAAACACATGGTTAAAACGTACTAAATCTCCTATATCATATCGATACGCAATATCTTCTGGAGCAGTATCATCACTTGGGAATCCGTTTTGTCCTAAGCCAGGAATAATAGCAGCGAAGTCACGATACGAATAATTTAAATCTACATCTGTTCTAATACCATCAATTTTACCATTTTGCGTATACTGCCAAATATCATAACGACCATTATAATCTAATTCATTAGAGTAACTAGCAATCCACTTTGAGTATTTATTAAAGATTGCATCTGTTAATTTTTCACGCCACCAATATAAATTTGCATAAATTCCTACATAATAGTCATTTTCTTCTAAAATACTACAGAATGTATCAGCAATCTGAGCAATCGTCTGATCTGATTGTCTTCCTGTTGTATTTTCATCTTCTAAATCATAATATACTGGATAAGCCATTTTATACCCACGTACTAAACGTAATACATGTTCTGCTTCTCCAACAGCATCTTGTGGCGTTCTTGCATACGAATATATATATACGCCAAAAGGAATATTTAGTCTTGTACAAGCATCCGCATTTCTACGAAATTGAGCGTCATCTTGGTCAGGACGGTCTTGACCATATCCGCAGCGGATAATTGCAAAATCAATTTGATCTTTTACTGTTTCCCAATCTATAACCCCTTGATGTTGTGATACATCAATACCAAATTTAATCATTTTCACACCTCCTATATTAATATATGTAGTTTCGGAAATTATGTTAAAAAGTAATTTTTTGATATATATAGTTGTTTTATGTTATAATAGCATTGGATTATGGAGGTGTTTTCATGAAGAAAATAGCATTTTATGGTATTAGTGCCTGTTTATCATTATCTCTATTAGCTGTTATTACTCCTCTTCAAGCTACAAACTTTGAGGGAAAAGAAGATGAATATATTGAAAAGTGTTCTTCTTCCACTTTAACAAATAGTGATAAAGCGGTATGTACTGAATTTAATGAATATCTTAAAGATAAAAACGAAGATTTGAAAAATCAAATATCTGACTCAGAAACAGATATTGCAAATACACAGTCAGATATTGATACAGTAGAACAAACATTAATAACATTGAATGATGATATTATTGCCAAGGAAGGCGAAATTGCATATTTAGATACATCTATTGAAAACTTACAAACATCTATTGATGAAAGAGAGTTAGAAGTAAAAGATCGTATGTACGCTATGCAATCATATATCAACACAAATACATATATTGATTTTATTTTCGGAGCAACTAATTTTGCGGATATGATGTCAAGAATGGATAGTGTTGAAGAGTTAACAGATTATGATAAAGAATTAATTCTTGGGCTTTTTAATGATAAAACTTTAATTGAAGAGCAACGTGCTACGGCAAATACTGTCAAAGCTAATTTAGAAGAACAAAAAATACAACAAGCGGCATTACAAGAACAACACATTGCTTTATTAAATGAACAAAATTCAACATTGAAGAATCAACAAGATGCTTCAGCTAATTTAGAAGAAGTTACACAAGGAATTACAGATGCAATGGCTCAAATTGCTGAAACTTCTAAAGAAAATGAAATTGGTGGTAGTGTTAATGTTACTGGTGATTCAGAAGTAGGAATGGCTATTGCTCAAGCTGCTTTAACGCAAAGAGGAAAGCCATATACTTGGGGAGCAACTGGACCAAATTCTTATGATTGTTCTGGATTAGTATATTGGGCATTTAACCAAGCTGGTGTAAGTATAGGTAGAACAACTGCACAAGGATACTCAAGTTATGGACAAAATATTTCTCTAAGTGAGGCCCAAGCAGGAGATGTTGTTACTTTCTTTGGATATGGATATGTTTGTCATATTGGTATCATCGTTGATAACAATGGAACAGTTGTTCATGCAGCTGGTCAAGCTAATGAAATAAATGGTCAATGGGGTGGAACTGTTCGTGTCAATAATGTTCACGATGTTGGACTTTCTATTCATAACGTTAGAAGAATGTATTAATACAATATGAAACTTCTTATTTTAGGAAGTTTCATATTTGCTTTTTCGACAAAAATAATGTAACTTATACATAAGAGCTAACTATATAAAAATCAAGTGTTTTGATGAAAAATTTTGAAAATATAAAGTATTTGATTATGTTAGCTTAAAATCCATGAGATCTTTGAAAGTGTGAATATTTTTGTATTTTTAGGCATTATGAAAACAACTTGGTTAAGGCTCATTTTTTTAATATACTTTCGTTGATTTCTTATCTTAAAAGTGATAAATCAAATTTTTGATTTGTACTTAAAAGATGATATATGATTCGAAGTAATTTTCTTACACAGTGGCCTTGGGCACATCGATGCCCTTTTCCTTGTGATATTTTTAAATTGTAATATGTTTTAAAGACATCGTTATTGTTTATTACAGGCGTAATGATTTGATACAGTGTTTTCCTTAGGTATTTAGAACCTTTCTTAGTAATTGACGTATGTTGAGCTCTAAATTGACTGGATTCATATTCAAATGGAGCTACTCCTGCAAATTTTATTATTTTTGATGCCTTAGAATAGTTGCTTATATCTCCTAATTCAGATAAAATAGAGGTACCAGAGAAATGAGAAATTCCTGGTATGGATATGATAGGAGAGTTGACTTCAACGGAGAACTCTTCTATTTTTTTGTCTATTTCTGCTAACTGTTCATTGATTAATTCAATTTGATTAATTAGATGTTTAATTTGAATTTCATCTGCAACAGTGCGGATTCCAATAGAGTTCTTCGCCGCTTCTTTTAATTCTTCAGCAGTTAAGGATATACGTCTTCCTCTGCCATGTGTTTCAAAGCATTTACGAATCGATCTAATATCCGAGTTCGCTATATTTTCAGCCGAACCAAAGGTACGTAAGACTTTCATATAAACAATCCCGTATTTAGAGCTAAACAAGCTATTGAATTCAGGAAAAACAACATCAATACATTTTTGTAGACGGTTGGAGTAAACATTTATTTCTTCCTTTAAATTATGATGATGCCGAGTTAATTGTCGTTGTTCATACAAATCAAAACGATTTACTTTACTAATACGATACGATTTCGTACGTTGAGGAGAACAAAGAACATCACAGATAGTTAAGGTGTCTAACTTATCATTTTTAGAGATACCGCCTTGCATTTTACGAGTCAAATCTGTAGCGATAGGATTAATAAGCGCAATCGTGTATTCTTTACCTAAAAGATATTTTAACAAAGCAAAGTGATAATGACCTGTGTCTTCCATACCGATCAATATAGTGTTTTTAGAATACGATGTTAGTTTTTGAATAAGTTGATCAAAACCCTCCTTATTATTATTAAAGAAAGCAGGTTCAACTAATATTTCTCCTGAATCTTTATCAATGATGGAGAAAGTGTGTTTAAGTTTACCAATATCAATACCAATTAAAATCATAATAATACATCCTTTCATTTAAAAATATGCGATGTGTTAGCCACAACACTTAACCCACAAAACCTGGTTCAATATACGAATTCAAGACTCATCTAACTAATCATTGTTTAGGAATA
>JBKEBJ010000150.1:0-16877 GCA_047973105.1 Coprobacillaceae bacterium
TATTATTAAAATTATTTTATTTTACTTTTTTATATTAATAAGACTTTATTAATTTTATAACAAAATCTTTTTTAGATTAAGAAATTTATATTTATAAAAATATTTAACATATAAATTTTTATATATATTTTTTTAAATCTTATAACCAATAACTTTTTGATATGATTGCTTCTTATCATAGTCTTCATTTTTACCCTTAATTTCTATAAATAGTTTTTTATTTATTGGTAGAGACTCTAAACAATCTTTTAATGTAACAAGTCGAGCTTTTCTATCAGGCAAGCCATTTAGCTTATCTATGATATATTGAGTGTCAATAGTATCCCTTGATAATACATAATTTATATAATGTTTCCACCAATCAAAAAGATAGGAATCTTGATTTACTTCTTTCAATTCTTGCCAAGTTTTATCTTTAATTTTTATACTTTTATTTTTAACATTATATATATTCATTTCATGATTTAGAATTAAAATTTTATCTTTTGTCATTCGGACATCTATTTCTACTGCTTGACATGTCTTATTTTTATATCCATTATATACCGCTTCTAAACTATTTTCGGGATAGAAAAAGGAATCTCCTCGATGTGCAATAATCTTCATGTAGTATCTCCTCCTATATATATACCTATGTAACAAACAATAAAATAGTCTTTTTTTATTTTACCTATTGACTCTCGGATAATCCGAGGGTCTATTCTTAAGTTAGTTCAAGAAGGAGGTAAATATGAACGCAATTACTATACACAATCTATCAAAAGTTTATCCTAACAACAATAAGGCACTAGATAATGTATCATTAGAAATTAAACAAGGTGAAATATTTGGTTTACTAGGGACTAATGGGGCAGGAAAATCTACCCTCATTCATATTTTAACAAGTTATATAGAAGCAACAAAGGGAAATGTTATTATTTTAGAAAAAAATGTAAATGATAATAATTTATATATTCGCTCTCAAATTGCTTGTGTTGCTCAAAATGTATCTATCGATGATCATTTATCTTTGTATGAAAACATGATATTTCAAGGTCGTTTATATGGGATAGATAAAAAAACATGTCAAAAGAGAATACAAGAACTAATATCTATATTTAGTTTAGAAAAATATACTAGTCAAAAAGTTGTTACCTATTCTGGTGGTATTAAACGTCGTTTAGATATCGCTATGAGTCTAATATCATCACCAAAAATTCTTTTTCTAGATGAACCTACTGTAGGGATGGACATCCAATCTAGAAAAACTATGTGGGAAATGTTATTACAAATTAAGATGACATTAAATACTACGATTGTTTTAACAACACATTACCTAGAAGAAGCAGATTATCTTAGTGATACTATTTGTTTTCTCAAAGATGGAAAAGTTATTATGCAAGATTCACCAGAAAACTTAAAGAAATATACTAAAAATAGTCGCATAAAGATTAGTACTAATAAAAACGATATTTCCATTATTCAAAAAATACTAGCGAATAATAGCGATATTAAGAATATAACAATAGTAGGCACATCCATATTAGTTGAAGTAACAAACTGTGAGAAATGTTTAAAGAAGATAAATAAGCAATTACTAGAATCTGAATCTTCCTTTACTGGAATAGAGATAATAACCCCTACATTAGATGATATCTTTATAGAATTAATGCAAGATAAGGAGGAAAATTAATATGCAAGCATATGCTATTTTTTGGCGAATGTTGAAATGGCGATTTCAAAATCCAGCAACTATCATTATGAATATTATTCAACCAATTGTCTGGTTATTATTATATAGTACACTATTTCAATCCATGTACGAGGGTATGAACTATACAACCTTCTTAGTGCCTGGTTTATTAGTACTAACAGTCTTAACAAGTGCTGGAATTAGTACAGGTATTTCTAATTATTATACTAAATCTGGTGGTAGTTTCTATCGCATTTATATTTCCCCAACAAAAAGATCTTCTATAGTTCTTGGTCAAATTTTAGAAGTAGAAATACTATCTTTTATTGGGATAGGAATCTTAATATTATTATCGCTTTGTTTATCCGTTACTATTGCCTCTGGTATCTTTGGTTTAATACTTATTATGATTATTCTATTTCTTTGTGTATTTTTTGTTGGAAATATATCGTATTGTTTAAGTTTTATATTACCAGATGAAAATGCATTTATTGGCCTTGTTAATATGTTGGTTCTTCCCTTATTTTTTGTCAGTAGTGCTTTCATGCCTATAGAACAATTACCTAGTTTATTTCAAAATATCGCAAAATATAATCCTTTCTCTTATAGTATTGATTGTATTAGAGAATTGATATTGTATTCTTCAATCAATTGGTCCTCTATTATATTTGTTTGTTTCCTATTTAGTATTTTAGGAGGATTAAGTTTTATTGGTGCTGTATTAAAATTAAAGAACGAAAAAGAGAAGTAAAATGTAGTGCCCCAAAAAGTTAGACTTTTTGAGAAGTGAGTAAATCACTTCTTTTTTTATGCAGTTAGATAGTTGAGTCTGTATTCTATCGGACTCATCCATCCCAATTTTTCTTTTATTCTTTCTTCATTATAATATTTTATATATTTGTTAATAGCTGCTTCTAATTCTTCATAACTATAATAATTAATTCCATAATACATTTCTTGTTTCATTATTCCAAAGAAATTTTCCATAACTGAATTATCATGGCAGTTCCCTTTTCTAGACACACTTTGATATATCTTGTTTTCTTTAAGCGTATGAGTATAGGCTTTCATTTGATATGCCCACCCTTGATCTGAATGAAACGTTCTTCTGTACTTACAATTGGATGTCTTAAATATTGTTTCTTCTAGTAAGTCTATCATCGATTCCCCATTTAGTTGTTTGGATATCTTATGTGTGATGATTTCACTATTATACATATCCATATATGGGTCTAGATATAATTTCTTAATCTTTATATTCCCATTAGAATTAATCTCATAGTATTTAAACTCTGTTGTATCAGTAGTTATCTTTTGATGTGGAATCGTTGACTTGAATCGTCTTTTTATCTTATTAGGAGCTATTGTTCCTACCGTTCCTTTATAAGTAGAAAACTTTCTACTCTTTCTTGTGAATGATGTAACTTGTATACTTAACTTCTTACATAGTCTATGCGTTTTCTTTATATTTAGAGTATATCCTTGTTTCACTAATACTGCATGAATACGACGATACCCGTAGTTTGGGTGTTGTAATCGTATATCTTTAATGATATCTTCTAATGTTTGATCTGGATTCTCTCTATCCAATCTTTTCTGCCAATACATATAGGTTGCTTTAGGCATTTTAACTATTGCGAGGATGTCCTTTAGTTTATATCGTCCTCGGAGACCTCGGACAATTCTCGCTGTTGTTTCAGAAGTTCTTCTTCTTTCAAACGTAGTCTCCTCAGTTCTTTTAAATAGGCATTCTCTATTTCAAGTTTTAATAGCCTGTCTTCTAATTCCTGTACATGTTTAGCATTTGTATCGACATCATTAGATTCATTATTTACTCTTTTATCTTTCTTAGTTGATGAGTTCAAGGTTGTTGGTCTTCCTTTCTTTTTAGGTCGTAAAGCGTCTGGACCAGCTATTCGATAATCATTTACCCATCTAGTTATAAGAGGTGGGTTATTGATGTTTTGCGATAAAGCTAGTTCTTGGTAAGGTACTTCACCTGTTAAATATAACTCTACCACATGTAACTTAAACTCAAAAGACTATTTATTATGCTTTCTAGATCTTCTTAATCCATCTGCACCAAATTCTTTATATGCACTGACCCATCTTTCTAATGGCCCTGTACGGCCATTACTTATATTATGTTTTTTACACAAATACGGATAGCCACCTTCACCATTAAGATATTCTTGTACTACTTTCATTTTAAATTCAAATGTATATTTTGCCATAATAAAACTGCCTCCAATCCGTTAGTTTATTGGTCTAACTTTTTGGGAGCAGTTCAAAACACTACTTCTCTCTTTATATTATAGGTACCCAAATTTCAATGTCACTCTCCCCATTTTTATCGATTTCTTCACCACATCTTTCAAAGTCAAATTGTAATTCTTCATTGAAAACACATGTTGATTCTGGAAACCAAACTCTATAAATATATTCTATAATTGGCTGCATACTTTCTTTTTGATTCCCACGTAAATAGAATATAACATATTTACTTGGTGGTAATATTTTCCCAACCATCCCATCAGGAATTTGATTTATATTACTGACTTCTACTCCTGCATAATGATCAAAGGTTGGTTGTTTCTCATTACATTCTAGTTCTTTAGAATAATCATTTATTCCTATTTGATAATCAAAATCTAAACGATTTTCAATCAAATGTTTTGTTTTTTGCAGTTTTCGCCAAGCTTTTGGAATTGTTATAAAACCATATTTAGTATTTACTTGATATCCAATTATTTGGATACTTCTATAATCGACTGTTTTAACATCCAATGTTCTATCTGCCCGAAGTGTTTGTCTATCATTATTAACATCAAATTTTAATTGAATAGGTTGAAAGTCACTTTGTTTACGATAGGCATTTGGTGTTTTACGATAAAGCTTTTTAAAGCTATCATTAAATGATTGTTGTGTTGTATAGCCTGATGATAAGGCAATGTCCATGATAGAATTATTAGTCGTTGACAATAAACGAGCTGCTTCTGTTAAACGACGACGTTGTATATATAAATGCATAGGAAAACCAATAATACTAGTAAACATACGATGTAAATGGTATTTTGAATAATTCGTTACTTTTGATAATTCAGATAAACTCAATTCTCCATCTAAATGTCCTTCAATATACTCTATAACTTCCATAATTCTTTCTATATTATTACTCATAATTATACCCCCTTTTTACCTTTTCATCATAACAAATATTCAAACCCTATTTTTCATGAATCTTGCTACAATGATTGAAAATGTTTTTGTAAATCAGATACTCTTTTCAACATCATTTCTTTAAGATTGATTGGCTCTATTTTCTTAATCACATTTCCGTAGTTAATAAGATAATTAGTAATAAATTTTTCTTCTCCCTTATTATAATACCCTCTAATATAATACGAATTATTTTCAAAATATAAATTCATAGAAGGATAATGTTCTTTATGAAATATATCTACTCCTTTTTCTTTTATTTCTATTTCAAACTCTATAGCACTTTTTTTCTTATATAATTCCATAACATTAGCTTTTAATTGTGTTAATGATTTAGATATAAACCATTCGTTTTCTTTTATTGATTTAATTTTATCACATCGAAATATTTGAATATTCTTTGTTTCATGATTATATGTTGTCACATACCATTGTCCATTTACTGTAGAAATAGTAATAAACTGAACAACATAGTTTTTTTCTATTTCATCTTTTTGATATGTGATACTACAACTTTTTTCTTCTAATAACAGTTCTAATATATCTTTTAAAAGCGGACTAGAATTAGGATGTTTTATACTTTGAAAACTTAATACTTCTTTCATTTTTTCTAACTTTAAAATATGTTCTTTAGATAAACAAGATTGGAATTTCTTTTCTAATTTTAAAATATCTAAATGAAAAGGTGTAGTACTATATGATTTCAATGTTAACATCGAAAAATATAAAGCATACATTTCATCAATTGTAAAAATAATTGGTGACAATAATCTATTTTTAAGAATACCATATCGCCCATACCATCCCATTTCTGAATAAATAGGCATTCCTATTGTTTCTAATGATTGTATATCTCTTAAAGCTGTACTTTTAGAAATAGTGTATCTCTCCATAATATCCTTTAGATTAAAATATTTTTTATCATTAAGATATAATAACATATCGTTAATTCTCTCAGCTTTATTCATTTTGAATCTCCTTGCTTAATGGTTTCACATTTTGACACCTATACGTATTATACTATCATATATAAACAGATAGGAGAAACAATAATATGAATACTAAGAAAGAATTTATTACTATTATGAAAGGACAAACAGATATGGCTTTAGCTACCACAATTAACAATCAACCAAATGTTAGAATAGTCAATTTTTATTATCACCAAGATAACAATATTATTTATTTTGTATCACTTAAAGATAATGATAAAGTAACAGAATTAAGAAATAATAATCAAGTTGCTTTTACTACTATCCCCCACTATGGCAGTCGTCATGTTAAAGGACAAGCAGTAGTTAAAGAAAGTAAGCTATCTATCTTTGATATAAAAGATGATTTTATAAAACAAGTCCCAGACATCAAAGATGTATTTGATAATGCTGCTACTGATTTAATATTATTTGAGATTGCTTTTGATGAAGTAATTGTTACTATTGATTTTACTAATATTAATATTTTGAATTTTAGAGAATAATAAAGATATAATATTTATTGACATTGGACACTTTTTTCTATAGAATACTTTTAGGGAATGATGTTCTCCCATGTCTTTAATGACTAAACCGCAAGTATGCTAATGACGTCTATGAATTTTTATTCGTAGGCATCATTAGCTTTTTTATTCCTACGAAACTAAGAGGAGGAATATATATGTTATTCAGTTTTGCTATTATGTTTTTATTATCTTTATTATTAGGATCTATTTTCAAAAAACTAAATCTACCTAGTTTATTAGGTATTTTACTTTCTGGTATCTTATTAGGTCCATACGTATTCAATATGATTGATGATTCTATACTCTCTATATCATCAGAATTAAGACAAGTTGCCTTAATTATTATATTATTACGAGCTGGTTTCTCATTAAATATTAAGGATTTAATGAAAGTTGGGCGCTCTGCAATTCTTATGTCTTTTATCCCGGCTTGTATGGAAATATTAGGAATGATTATTTTAGCTCCATTACTTTTAGGGGTGTCTATATTAGATGCAGCTATTATGGGTAGTGTTATTGCCGCAGTTTCTCCTGCAGTTATTGTTCCAAGAATGATTAAACTAATGGATGAAGGTTATGGTACAGATAAAAATATTCCCCAACTTATTATGGCTGGGGCTTCAGTAGATGATATTTTCGTTATTATTCTATTTACTTTTCTTACTTCCTTAGCATTAAATAATGATGTATCTTTGTTATCCATTTTAGATATCCCTATTTCTATAATAACAGGTATTGGAATCGGTTGGATTCTTGGTAAAATTTTTTCTAAATTCTTTAAACAATTTAAGTGTAATACAATTACAGTTATCATTATATTATTAAGCATTTCTTTTCTTTTAGTTAGTTTAGAAAATAGTATTAATGATGTCATTGCATTTTCTGCTTTATTATCAGTTATGATGATGGCTATTACATTAAATCAAAATAATCAACCTTTATCAAAAGAAATCTCTTTACCACTCTCTAATATTTGGATAGTTGCTGAAATTATTCTCTTTACTTTAGTAGGAGCAATAGTTGATATTAGCTATGTTGAATCATCTGGATTAATTATGGCTTTATTAATAATATTAGTATTGTTATTCCGTATGAGTGGTGTATTGTTATGTTTAATAAAAACCCCATTAAACTTAAAAGAACGTCTATTTTGTATGGTAGCATATTTACCTAAAGCAACAGTGCAAGCGTCTATTGGTGGTATTCCATTAGCAATGGGGTTAGCTTGTGGAAATATTGTTCTAACTTGTGCTGTTATATCTATTATTTTAACAGCCCCTATTGGTGCTATTTGCATCGATACTCTTTATCAACGATTACTAAATAAGAACTAGTTTAAAAACTAGTTCTTATTTTATATTCATTCCTATTTGATATGCCTTATCTAATTCTTTTCTCCCCTTAATATCACCTATATGATGTACCTCACCAACAAATAATTGTCCTTTGTCTTTCCAACGTAAATGTTTTAACGTGCTTTCATAATACATTACCATTGGCGCATAATTACTTGGCGTTGTTCCCTCAGCTGCTACAAATAACATAGCTTCTTTTTTAGGCGTTTTTCCATATTCTTCTGTGACAGCATACAAGCGATCGATTGCTCCTTTTAATTGTGAAGTAAAATTCCAAAAATATAATGGTGATGCAAATACTACAATATCTGCTTCTTTATATACTGGATATATTTCTTTCATATCATCATTTTGAGTACAAGGATTATCATTATTATTTCCACCTTGTAAACATCCAATACATGGGTGAATATTCATAAAATGTAAATCAAATCGAGAAACATTATGTCCTTTTCTCTTAGCACCATTTACAAAAGAATCTAACAATATAGCTGTATTGCCCTTTTTTCTGGGACTTCCATTTAATATTAGAATATTACTCATAGCCATTTCTCCTTATCAATAAGTATTTCTCTTCTATTATTATATCTTAAATATTACATTTAATAAAATATAAAAGAAGTAGTTTTACTACCTCTTTTGCCATTCTGATTTAAGTATTGAATAATAGAGTCTACCTATGTATTCTCCATCTATGTAAAAATAGTCTCTTAATGTTCCTTCATATGTAAATCCATTTTTTTCAATCACTCGTTTTGATGGCATATTATTAGACTTGTGACAAATTTGAACTTTATGTAAATTAATATTTTCAAATCCATATTCTAAAATAGTTTTCACTGCTTCTGTAATATATCCTCGATTCTGGAATTCTTCACTAATACAATATTCAATCTCCCCAAAATGATTTTTATCATCTGTTAAAAAGTATGCTATCTGTCCTATACAATCATCACTTCCCAATAAAGTTATAGCCCAGCGATAGTAATTTGATTTTTGATAAGAAGATATATAATTATCTAATAATTCTTTTACTTCAGTTTCTGTTTCATATATCGGTTCCGAATACATTTTTTGAATATTAGGATTACTTATCCAATACTTTCTCATTGAAGTATTATCCTCATATTTAAAACATCTCAATACTAAGCGTTCTGTTTGAATCATTTGTGTTCCACAATGTGTTAACATATTTTTTCTCCCCTCATAACTATTAATGTTAAATTACCATTAGAAATAAGCATTGTCAAATAAAAATATAGCAGATGTAGCCCGCTATATTTTTATTATTTATTTAACTACAATAGATTTTCTTCCACTTGCATTAAGTGCTTGTCGGAAACTTGCACCATTAACCCAGTAACTACCTAATCCTGCAGGATCCATAACTCTAAATTGATCTGTTGCTGGATTGTAACCAGTTAATGTCATAACATGCATGTTATCTACTGCTTGACCAAAGAAATAATTATTATACTTTGGATTTTGAAAATTGTATGTTACATATACCACACTAGTATTACCAGCATATAGCTCATCAACTAATTGATTTGCTGTATAACCAGTAGTATTTATACTTGTACCATATCGATTACCATAAGGTGCTAGAGCAGTTGGGAAAATTGACTGATAAATATTTTGATTACTTACAGTATAAGGCGACCCTACAAATCCATTATATGGATTATTATCAGTAGCATATGGCATATTATTTAAGAATGTTTTGTATCCTACATTAGTCGCATATCCTTTACCTTGTAAAGATTGTAATAACGCAGCACCTTCACACCCCATAGGAGCTCCATATGCATATTGATTGATATATGGCACATTCAATTCAACCTTTTGAACAAATGGTTTTGTCCCAGTCGAAGTTGGAGGAGTCATTCCCTTAGAAACCAATTTAATTTCTATCGCTTCCATTCGTAATGAAATCCCTTCACTTCCAGATAAAGCACTATTGGATGTCCAATTGAGCCAACCAATTTCTTGTACATGCGTACGATAATAAATATCATACATATTACTTAACTCTCCTGTTAATTGTATTTGAATCGCTTCTATTCTTAAACTTCTTCCAGTAGTTCCAGCAAGTTGCCCATCTGATTTCCACCCTTGCCATCCAATATCTTGTATATGAACTTTATATTGAATACTACCTAAAGTTCTTAGTTCTTCTGGTAATGTTAATTTTAGGGCTTCCATTCGCAATCCTCTACCAGTAACGCCTGAAGAATTGTTTTGGACTCCTTGCCACCCAATATCTTGTATATGTGCTTGAGAAGAAATATTTAACTGTTTTATAAAAGCATTATTTCCAACTGAAATACTAGTATCATCTTTACAAAGTACTTTAATCTGTATTCCTTGCATTTGTGTTGAACATCCTGATGATCCTGCTTCACTTCCATTACTTGTCCAGTCTAACCAACCTTTACCATAAATATATACACGATAATACACATCATAGTATGTAGCTAATTCACCATCTAAACTAATTTTAATCGCTTCCGCACGAAGCCCCTTACCAACAGTTCCTGCCATGGTATCTGCATTTACACTAGATTGCCATCCAATATCTTCACAATGCAATGAATAATTTATATTTCCACTATAATTGCTATCTGATATCTTCATTTTTATTGCTTCTATTTGAAACTTTCCTGTCGTATTTCCAGAAGTAGCTCCGTTTTCTTGATATGACATCCATCCAATATCACTAACATGGGTACTATAATTAACCTTTATCTCTTCTATAACATCTGATTGAGCAGTAATACTTTCTTCCTGTTCCTCTATAACTGGTTCTTCTTCAATAGGTGCGGGTTCTTCATTATCAACCTCTTCATCCACCATATTTTCATCTATATTAGAATCATTTAATTCTTCTGCTTGAATTATATCGATTGGAACGTTACTAAAAATTAGTAATGTTATCAATAATCCTTTTATTAGTTTCATCACTATTCTCTCCCTCCTATTACTTTATTATACTTATTATTTAATACTTAAATGATAAGCTAATGCACCAATAATATTTGCATCCTTACCATGAGTACAAACTGCTATATCTGGTGTTAATTCACTAATTTTAGCTGATTCTTTAATATCTTTTAGTTGTTTATTAATAGTATCAATAAAATCATCACGACTAGAAATTGCACCACCCAATAATATTTTATCTGGGTCATACATATGTTGAATATTATAAATTCCAATTGCCATGTAATAATAAAATTCAGCAATCGCCTTTTGACAGTCTTGATTTCCCTTTTCTGCCTCATCAAAAACCATTTTTCCTGTCCAATCTTTAGAGGAATCAATCTTTTTCATTCTTCTAGCAATAGATACAGTAGAGGCTAAATCACTATATGTTTTTACTTCTCCATTATCGCTATTTAGGATCATATAGCCAAATTCTCCACCAAATAAATGTGAGCCCAAATGTAATTGTTTATTTTTTATAATAGCCCCACCAATACCAGTACCACAAACTATTAATACTATATCTTCATAGCCTTGACCACTTCCATTAAACAATTCTGCCATAGCTGCACAATTAGCATCATTCGCAATACTAATAGGCAATGATAATCTTTTAGATAGTACTTCTTTCCAGTTTGGTCCATGAATTGATGGTAATGCACTAAAACCATGAATAATTCCAGTTTCACTATCTACCGAACCAGGTGCACTGATAGCCACGCCTTCTATTGTTTCTGTTACAGCATTAGTATACGTTACAATAGAATCCATAATAAACTCAAACTCATCTTTAACTTCTAATAAATCCTGCTTTATTATTTTTCCTGTTTCATCCAAAATGGCAGCTTTTATGGATGTGCCCCCTACATCAAAACATGCATAATTCATATATCCGCTCTCCTTTTAATACTTAATATCTTCTATTATTGTATCTATCTTTATATATACTCGTCAACTTATATTACAAATATTTTGATATGTTACTCGTATATTTATTATAAATTTGTAATTATCTTTCTATTACTGATTTATCATCATGATTTCATCTGTAGTCTCAGTTTCTTATACAGTCTGTATGTCTTCTTGATAATTAAAATGCATCCTTGTTTTAACAACAATACATGAATACGTCGGCATCCATATTTTGTGTGTTGAAAAAGAATTTCTTTTGCACCTATATGCGCATTTATTAACTTTACCATACAACTAAAAATCGTATCATTTTAATGTCCCACTTTTCCATAAACCATGCTTTTTTTAGGGAATCATGTCATTTTTTTCTTGTAAATCAATCTGATATAGATTATAGAATGTAATATTTTCTTAGACTTACTATAGTTTAAAAATCATAGACTTTCTTTATGATCTTTTTATACACACTACCTTCTTCAACAAAATATTGAAAAATATGATTGATAAATAGCGCTAATATTTGTATAGGAAGACTAGCGACATATAATAATATAATAAAGATAATTACAACCAAGAAAATATTATTAGATATATTGGTATTAAATATATTTTCTAGAATTTTTCCTATGTCAATGATGTTGATATCAACATCATTAAATGCAGTCATTAAACCTACACTAGTCACAATAAAAGTTAGTGGTATAAAAGATAAATTCAAAAATTTTCTATGTTTCTTTAATGTTTCAATGTAATAATTATTATCTTCTATATCTTTTAATCTTTTCCACATTCCAAAGTAAAATATCAACAAAAATATTACTGTAATAATAATATATAAGACTTCCACATTTGTTAATAAATAAATATAATAATTATTGAAATAATCTTGTTCTTTAAGGAAATTGGACAAATACATACAACTTAACATGATAGGTAATACCCAGAAATAATATGTAAGTAATGGAATATGATACTTAGTTAATTTATTATTTTTATAGTTTTTCATTTTCCCACCACATATACTATCTACCAAACTAGATATAATACTAAAAAAAGGAAACATAAAGTTGAAATAAAACATATATTTTATTATAACGAACATTCCATACATTAAATATGCACCTATATATATTGGAGACATCAAGGTTAATAGTAAAAGATTTATGATTTTTTCTTGTGCAGATGTTTCTTCACTAATTATTTTTTTATAATCTTTCAATAGATTCATTGTTTCTTTTAAGAACATTATCTTCCCCCTATTTATAATCTGATAAATTAAAAGGATAAATTAATTATCCCTCAAATTTTGATTACTTTTTACTAATTCATTATATTTATAATTATTCTTATACCTCTTAAAATTGTAGATTTCTGCATCAGATATTATAGAAAAAATATTACAACTTTATTTTCTTAGCTTCATTTTCTATATGACTGAATGATTCTTTAGGAGACATTATCCAGAATCGAGAAAAATCAAAACATTTATCATCTAACTTTTTCTTTAAGTTTGATTGCTTTAACATATCTTTTTTAAATTCAGTATTTGTCATACTACCTGTTAAATGTTTGATTTCTGTTATTTTACAACTTCTTTTCAATTCGTCTTCTAAATTATTAACCTGTGTTATACATATAATTTCACTAATATTTTTTTGTTTTTCTAAAAATTCTATATTAGCATCTAATATACTGCTATTCTCAATATCTGTATCAAATACCAATACAACTATAGTCCCTTTTTTCAAAGGTATTACTCTGTTAGGTTTCATTTTCTTGATTGTGATATTAAACTTCTCCACTTTTCCAGACTTTATAATCTGATATTCTGTTTTTAAAATATTGATTAGTTTCTTTTCTGTTTCCCCTTCAACATAATAATGATAAATTTTATTTTTCCCCATTAGATATCCTCACACCTTATATATCTTCTATCTCATAAATTAGTTCTAAACTAGGGGCACTAGAAAATAAATCATTATCTACAGCATTACTTAATGAATCTGTATTTCTCTTAAGATATTCTGCTGCATTCACTACCTTTATTGGTTGCTCCCTATCTGTCATATCTTTTTTTAAAAATGTATATGCGTGTTTCGGTAAAGCTAATTCTAAAATATCTGTATTATGTGTTGTGAAAAATAATTGATCATTATCCTTTAACAGATTAATCATTAAAGATAAAAATGCTTTTTCTATATCGCTATGCACATATGAAAACTTTTCATCACAATAGTAAAATCCATGAGCACCATTTTTTATTGATGAAATCATAAATGCAATATCAATTCCTGCTATAGTTCCACTTGATAATGGACTGTCATTTAATACTTGTCCTTCTTGCATAATTAGATTATGATGTTTTGTTTTGATAACATAGGAATCTTCAACATTTGGAACCTTTTCTACTTCTATTATTGATGGGTCTAATGCTTTTAATGTATAATTCAAAATCTTTAAATAATTTTCATCCTTATTATTTTCATTTAAATATGCTTCATCTTTTGCATAGGCAAATAGCCAACCTAACTTACTACTAATTTTTTCTAATTCAACAATATAATTTATAGAATCCGAATTATTCAGTTTAGTAAGTTTTTTTGCAGTACTTTCATAACTGTCATTTTTATTAATTTTAGCTGACTTCACTACTACCTTTATGTCTGAGATAGCATATTTTTTTTCCGTATTTGGAGAAATTATTGTTTCTATTCTATATAACTTAAAATCTTTCAAAGCAATATCTATAGAGAATGTAGCAACTTTAGACGCGTCGCAAATAGTAGATGTTAAACTATCAAAATCTTTTTTATCTATAAAATTAAATACTCGCATTAACATTTTACCAATAGAAGTTTTACCTGTTGCATTTCCTCCCATTATAATATTTACCTTTTTATATCTAAAATTTGGCCTATCTTTCATAAATTCATTTTCTATATTAGAATCGATTATCTTCTTTGGATATGACATATTCATCTGGAAATTCTTGAAAGCATAAAAATTATCTATCTTTAAATCCATAACAATCATTTTCTTTTCCTCCAAGATTATATTTTCGTTCTTTCCGAAGTAATACATGTATTATACACCCTTTCTTACTGCTTTTCAAATATTTATGTGATATTTATTATTATTATATACATTTTTCCCATTGTTTTATTCTATATACATCAACTACAAACATATAACTACTCTTAGATTATTAAAATATATGAAATATAATTCCATATATTAGAGAAAAAAATATATAAGTATATAATAGTATCAATCATAGTGAATACTTAAATATGATTGAAGAAGAAAAAAAGCAAGTTGAGATTTGTTTCAAATTAAAAATTGGTGATAAGATAATCTTTATTGTAAGCCTATGACTATTTAAAGAACTCTAAAAAGTGTGCAGTACATTTCATACTTACACACTTTATAATCAGAATTTATATGATTCTAATACTATATCTGTTACTCGATTGTTTCTTTTCTTTTTTTTTCCTAATATTTTTAATATAACTGACGTTCCCATCAACATTATTATTAATATAACAATATTAACACTATCTCCAGTACTTACATTATTAACTACTGGTGGATTAGTATTTGGTGTTTGTTCTAATGGTAATGATGGTTCTTGAGGATCCAGAGGCGTTGGAGTTGGTATTTCTTCTGATTCCTTAGTATTTGTTATCATAAGAATAGCATCTTGATATATTGCAGATCCTGTAACAGCTATAACTACTCCATTTTCATCAACTGTAATTGTAACAGATTCAGAAAGTGCTTCATATCCACTTGGTGCAGTAGTTTCCTGGATGATATATACCCCTTCTGGATTTGATGGTAATTCAAAATCAATAGTCCCATCTATTCCACTAGTTCCTTCTTCTTTATAAGTATCCTTTGTTATTTCAAAAACCGCTCCAAAAAGTGGTTCTTTTGTTTCTTTATCAATCTTAAGAACTGTTAATGTATATACTGGAATTTCTTCTGGTTCAACAACTGCTACAATATGGAAATCATCTTCAGTAGCTATAAAAGTAATCTTATTTGTACTTTCATCTAATGTAAATGTAATACCATGAGCCTCTGCCTTTTTCTCATTAAAAATTAGTACAGTATTATTTACTTCATAGCGAATGATTTCATATCCTTCTTCTAGCGAAAATGTTACAGAAACTCCATCAGAAGATTGTCCGTTTCCATATTCATATACTGGATAGATTTCATCAACTCCTAATGTATTTTTTGTTACATCATTTATTTTCATATCAATGGCTCCATCCGCCCCTTGAATCTCAGCAGAAACAACACACGTTTTATCGTCAGTATTAATAGTTTCTCCATCAGATCTTCGATAATTAATATCATAATTATTTAATGCTGTATCGGTCATTGAAGGACTATTATCATCCAATTTAGAAGCATAATTATCTTCATATAATGTTTCATCATGTTCTTGAATATAGGTTAATACACTAGCTGTGTTTCTAGTTAAAATAACAGAATCACTATCCCCTGTCATTTCAAAGAGTGAAAAGTTTGAAGGTTGGCTTAACCCAGATGCTTGGAAATCATATAGATAGATTCCACCACCATCACCATTAGTTGCTTCATTATCTGTAACAGCTCCGCTCTTGATAGTGAGTAAACTTCTATCTAAAGGTGCTATATTAATTCCTGCTTCATATATCACATATATACCACCACCATTACTTAAAGCAACATTATTGTAAACTTTACTATTTTCTATTTCTATAGAAAAATTATATCCATAGATACCTGCTCCATCTTTTGTACTATTATCATATATTTCACTATTTGATATTAAACAAGTATATTTCGATTCAAAACGGCTTTGAATATATATTCCTCCACCTGCTACAACTGCATTATTATTATATATTTTACTATTCTCAACAGTTAATGAAGTATACGATAAATCCAGAGCACCACCTATACTTTTAGCACTATTTTGATAGATTTCACTGTCTGTTATTTGTAGTGTGCAATCTGTCCATAGCGATATGGCACCACCTGCACCAACACTACCACCTGCGCTATTTTCATGAATCATACTATTAACGATATCTAAAGTAGAAGTAATTCCATAAATCCCACCACCATTAGAAGTACGAGTTGTATTCCTAGTGATTGTAGTAGCATCTGTTGATAGCTCAGTATCATCTAAATATTACCCGCCACCTCCAGAAGAGTGGTTATCACTTATAATGGTATCTTT
>JBKEBJ010000407.1:0-13643 GCA_047973105.1 Coprobacillaceae bacterium
AAAATACATAACATATAAAAAGTATACTACAAATCTGTAATATACTTTTTAAATACTTATATTTCTTCACCATTAGTATCAATTACTTTTTGATACCAATAATAACTATCTTTAATATAACGATTTCCTGTTCCTTTACCAGCGTTATCTAAATCAACATAAATGAATCCATAACGTTTCTCCATTTCTGATGATGAACAAATTACTAAATCAATTGGACCCCAAGGATAATATCCAACGACTTCTACACCGTCATGGATTGCTTCTTTTATTTGTAAGATATGTTGACGTAGAAATTCTATACGATACGCATCATGAATTTCATTATTATCGTCTATCTTCTCATAGAATCCCATTCCATTTTCAGTAATCATAATAGGTAATTGATAACGATCATAGTACTCATTTAATGCCACACGTAATCCAACTGGGTCAATTCCCCATCCCCACTCATTAGCTTTATCAATATGTGCATTAGCAAATGGCTCATTAGTCTTAGCATTGATGTTCATTGTATAATAGTATGAGAAACTAATAAAATCAACCGTATTTTTAATATCTTCTAAATCCTGATCTATAATTGTTATATTAATATTATTATCTTCAAAGTAACGATATGCATAATTTGGGTATTTTCCACGAACTTGAATATCTGAGTAATAATATTGCATTTGTGCATATTTTAATGCTGCCAGCATATTAGCTGAACTACCTGTTTCTGGGAAAGCATTACCATAATATGACATCATTCCGATTTGGAAATCTTGGCGGATTTCTTTAGCGATTTTAATTGCTCTGCCACAGGCTACCATTTCATTATGAATCCCTTGCCATTTAGCTTCTAATAAGTTATCAAACTGATCACTTGGAATTCCCAAATGGTTAAATGATTCATAAGTTATGAGATTAATTTGATTTACTAAAATCCAATATTTAACTTTACCTTTATATCTTTTAAAAATAACTTCACAATATTTAGTAAACATATCAATTGTTTTTCGATTATGCCAACCATTATACTTTAGAGCTATGTTTAATGGCATTTCATAATGAGATATTGTTACTAATGGTTCAATACCATGCTTTATCATCTCATCGAAGAGATCATCATAAAACTGTAATCCTTTTTCATTTGGTTGTGCATCATCTCCATTAGGAAATATTCTAGCCCAATTAATAGAAGTTCTAAAAGAATTAATATGCATGCCAGCAAGTAATGCAATATCTTCTTTATATGTGTGATAGAAATCAATCCCATATCGTTTAGGATAATAACCTTCTTTATCATCAATAGCTTCTTTTACTTCTACCAAACTCATTTCTTTATTTGATCTTTTACTAGGTTCTAAATCTCCTTTATAAATATTGACATCAGCTACACATAAGCCCTTACCATCTTCTAAATATGCTCCTTCTAATTGGTTTGCAGCAACTGCTCCACCCCATAAGAATTCTTTTGGAAATGTATTACTATTACGCTTCATTTACTACTTCTCCTTCCTTTTCTTCTAATAACATCTTTTTCTCATACGTTTTAAAGAATGGGAAATAGATAATAGCATATACTATAAAATTAACAATTACTAGAATTAGTCCGCCAATACTAGCAGTAGCTAATGGTCCGGCTACAAAAGATGGGAAATTCCATGCAGCTGCAAATGGATATCCAATACCTGGGACTATTCCTGTAGTAAAGGCAATATACGTAATAATAGTACACACTACGGGGCCTATGAAGAATGGAATTATTAAGATGGGATTTAAAACAATTGGTACACCAAACAAAATAGGCTCATTGATATTAAATAAACTTGGAACAATACTCAGTCTTCCTAAACTCTTTAATGATTTACTCTTTGAAAAACACATCATAAGACATAGTGCTAAGGTACCTCCACCTCCACCAATCCATAAGAATGTGAAAATAAATGGCTGTACTCCAATATTAGGTATTGCATTACTTAAAGCTACTGCATCCATATTAGCTGTCGAATTCACCGTCCAAACTGGTAACATAATCGCTACCAATACAGAAGGATGAATACCAAAGAACCACATTATTGCAGTTAACGATACATAGAGTAATGGTGAGAAAATTGAGTTAGATGATGCACTTAATATAGGCGTTACGATTCTACTAATTAAATCATTAATATTAAACCCCAATCCATGTACTACTATAGAAATAAATAAAACAGAAATAACAATCGGTATTAAGCTTTCAAAGCTACTTCCAATATTAGCTGGTACAGAGTCTGGCATTTTAATTGTAATATTCTTCTTATTACAAAAATGCATAATCTCTACCGCTAAAATAGAAGCTATAATTGCTGTAAACATCCCCTCTCCACCTAGATACGCAGAACTTAGGAATGACCCCTCTTCTAATGCAGTTAAACCAATGGTAGCAAGGAATGTTAAAGTAGAACTAATCCCTCCTGTTAAACCATCTAATGAATATGACTTCGCTAAATAATATCCAATTCCAAAACTAACATAGATAGATAAAAGCCCTAATGTCATTTGAAATGGAACCATTAATACAGTCACTACTGTAGGATTTGATGCTAAAAAATCAACATATGCTTGTGGAAATGGAAATGTCGCTATTAATAAGAAAATAGCACCAATAATGGTTAAAGGAATTGTTGCAATTAGTCCATCCCTAATAGCACTTAAATGTCTTTGATTAGAAACCTTATTCATTATTGGCATTAGTGTTCTTTCTATCGAACTCATAAATTTGTCCATATAAACCCTCCTTAAAATATTTTTTATAATCATGATTATCTATACTTAAATTATAAGTTGAGCAAGTAGACTATACAAACAAATCCGTTTTCCAGTTTTGGAAAATAGAAGGTTTCAAGAATGCGCCTTTTAGGCTGTGTGTTACTTATTTGTTACTTATTAACTTGATTTATACTGTTTTAATAACGATTAATTAGCATATTATAATACAAAAAAGCGTATCTACTCTTACGCTTTTTCCGCCGCCAATGTACTGTCATACCAACGAAGTACCTTATATGAATATTTGAAATAAGCAATCTACCAAATTACTTACAATTAAAATTATTGTACACCTCCTACACTCATATTATATAATTGTGTAAACGCAATTAGAAGTAATAAATATCAGTAAATTGTTATAAATAAGTGTTCTTAATTGAACGCTATTATATTGTTGTTTAAACGTATGATTCAATTTGACTTATCTATCTTATCCCGTTTTGGTTAACCTAGATTCAGTTTAACAAATACTAGCAAAAATACAATACATTATACGTGAACAACATTGTTTTGTTGCATACAACAGTGTGAGTAATTATTTATATCTCTTCTGACATTTTCATTCTAGCATATACCGCTTTTACTGCTTTTGTGTACTTCCATCCTATTGGAACTTCGTTATCGTCAAATAATATTAATCTTTCTTCAACATAAAAAAGCTCCTTTCACTTCATATACGAAATGAAAAGAGATTTTACTTTTATTTTTTATTTTTTTTAAAGTTAATTTTTGGTTTAGGGATAACAGATAGTATAAGTAATAAAAAACCAATATCTGCAAAATACATATATCCCATTGTCCCCCCATAAATTACCAACCCCATGCTAAAAATGGATAATCTTATTTCATAGTTACTCATTATTATAAATCGAAATATGTTCTTACAGATCTTCTATTATAAGATTGGAATGGGACATTTGATTTAATTAGATAAGTAGCGTCAAATTGAATACGATATTGAGATGTTATATTAGCGGCTTTATGTTCAACTGATAATACAGTAGAACCAGTAGCGGCATTTACAAATACATCATGAATTTTATTGTATTTTCTGGAACTCCATGATGTACTACCCGTTGGCAAATAATATGATGCATACACTCCATATGTTATCCCAATTGATAAAAATAGATTAGCACTTTCTGTTTTAGTTCCTCGAAAATAACCATAATACAATTTTAATGCTCTTGGTAATCTTTCACCACGTGCAACTGCCTCACTAATTCCTTTAGCGTCTTCTGCATCAACACGTGCTAAGGCTTCTTCATATGTTATACTATTAATCTCTGCTATATCACTAACAAACTCTTCTTTAGTTTGTTCAATAAAAACTGGCTCTTCAAATTGAAATACTTCTTCTTCTATAATTTCATTACCTTCTGCATTTACTGTATTAATTGGTACAATAAACATTGTACAAATAAATGCTATTAATGCTAATTTTACTTTTTTCATAATATCATCTCCTTTTTCTTTATTTAAGAACGTTCTTTATAAATGTATACCATTAATAATATTCATTTTCAATAAGAACAGCGTAGACAACTGTATTATGACGTTAAAACTTTTCATTGTACTATTTTCAATACAATAATTCCCCGTTTCACTAGGATTTCAAGCGAAACAAAAGATTATTTCCTCTCGTTTTTTGATTAAAAATTACAATGCAACATAGATGATATAGTTAAAATAGAATATTAAATAAAAAGGAACGACTGTTCCTTCTTTATGAAATATAGTAATAATACTAAAAAGAGAAATATAAATCACCAACATGCATTAATTGAATATTCTCGTTTTCAATTTCTAATGCACCAATAAGTTCCATTAATAATTCTTCTTTTCTTAACGCAGATTGTAAACGAAATGTTTCATCATTTACTTTTCTAAGAGCACCAAATGCCTTCAACAAATTACTAACTTCTTTTAACTTTACATCTGATAATTCTTTAAAGACAATAATATAATTTGCTTCATCACCTGATAAAACACCAGTATCAATATTGTATTCTTTTATTATCTCTCCAAACACTGATGCATTACGAAAGAAGTAAATAGATAATAGTAATAATACAAATGATATTAATAGTATAAATGAAGGAATCTCTATCTTTGCCATCATTAAAACAAATGATAACAACATTGGAAAAACTGTAAGTAAAGCAAAGGTTGCATATCTTGATTCTAGATATCTGTAATATTTTATTTGTATTTGATTATCTACTAATAATCTATCTTCAGAATTTGTTGACATATAATATACTTTTTTCTTCTTTTTATAAGATACATTTTTAGTTGCTTTTATATTCCAATTATCTACAATTAATAAATCGTCTGATATATCTCTATCTGATATCTCAATTTGATATGTTGCTTCAAATCTGTTATTTCTTTCAAATTGATAAAGGAATTGACCTCTTTTTTTCAATATATATCCTTCTTGAGATTGTCTTTCTAAATACCTAATTTCATTTTCTATAATTTGATTTTTAATAGGTACAATTTTTCTTTTCATTAATATTTTCTCCTTATAAAATCCTTTCTAAATTACTTAATAATTCTTTTATTCGATTCTTTTCATTTGTTAATATCTTTAATCCCAGAGATGTAATTTCGTATGCTTTTTTATCATCCTTATTAACGATTGAAATTAATCCATCTGTTTCCATTCTGCTTAATATTCCATATAGTGTTCCATTAGTGATAGTAATTTTATTATTTGTTATCTGTTTGACATACTGCATAATCGCATAACCATGTCTTGATTCCTTTGTGATCGCAATTAGAATATAACAGCTTGGTTCTGTCATTGGTGTATATTTTGATTCTATCTCATCAATATTCATCGCTACCTCCATTTTATGTCGTTGTTCAACATGTCGCATTACGACCTATATATATATATATATTAACACATTTTTTATAAATGTCTAGTGTATTTAAAAAAGACGTTTTATATAACGTCTTCTATCTACCTGATTCTATACATTTTTTAGCCCAATCAGAATCTTTGAGTATAATTCTACCAACACCAATTAGATCCGCTGTATTCTTTTTCAATAGTTCTTCTACACCATTAGCTGTTTTAACCCCACCAGTTAATATAACTGGAATTGATATTTTTTCTTTAATCGCAGTAGAAATATCACTAAAATATCCTTCTTCATTTCGACCAGGTCTAATATATCCTTTTAAACCACCCGTCACATCCAATACATCAATACCGGCCTTTTCAAATGCAATGGAGGCAGCTATTGCATCTTCTAAAACATTTCCACCATCTATAAAATCACAAGTTCCAAGTCGTAAAGCAAGAGGATATTCCTCTCCTACAGCCTTTCTAATTTCTTTAATTACTTCTAAATGAAATCGAATTCTATTTAGTATATCACCACCATATTGATCTATTCTTTTATTCGTAAGTGGAGAATAAAATTGATTTAAAAGATATCCATGTGCACCATGAATTTCAACTCCATCAAAACCAGCTTCTTTAGCTCTTAACGCTGCTGTCGCAAAATCTTTAACTACTTGTTGAATATCTTCTATTGTCATTTCTATAGGTAATACTTCATCTTCTTTTGCTTGTGGGTGTTTCAAAGCACTAGCACTCATTCGTATACGACCAACATTTCTACTTCCAGCATGGTTAATTTGAGCGAATACGGGAGTATTATTTTGATGTATTACATTAACCAATTGTTTCATTCCTTCTATATCTTCATCTTTTGAAATAGAAACTTGATTAGTACTAGCCATCCCATTTTCATTAATATAACTATGTTCATTAATAATTAGTCCTATATATCCACCCTTTGATTTTTCATCATAATACGTAAGTAGTTCTTGTGTTACTTTTCCTGCATCAGATTTTGAAGTTGCCATTGGTGGCATGACTAAACGATTTTTTAATTTTAATTTCTTAATCGTAATTGGAGTATTTAATTTATCCATTATTATTCCTCATTTCTTTACTATATCGATTGCTGAAATAATAGTATCATAGTATAATGCAAAAAGATAGAACACACTTTTAAGGTAGATACTATCCAAAAGGAGAGACAGAGTGACTTGTAATACTAAAAAATCTGAAATTAATATTAAACCTTTCGCATATGCTATTTCTTTAATTGATGGAAAATGGAAAATGCATATTCTATTTTGGTTATGGAAAAAAGAAGTAATGCGTTATAGCGAACTAAAAAATGCCCTAGGTAAAGTAACCCATAAAATGTTAAGTAATCAATTAAAAGGATTAGAGAAAGATGGTCTTGTTATTCGTAAAGAATATCCTCAAGTTCCCCCAAAAGTAGAATATTATTTGTCTGACACTGGTAAAACTATGATGCCTATTTTAAGTTCTCTATGTAAGTGGGGAAATTCACATATCCCTTCTGATTGGTCTATATAATTTAAATATAAAAATTTCATACACTAACATAAAAAGCCAGTAATTCTGGCTTTTTATTCTTACTATAATTGTCAATAATATTTTAAGGTCTTACTATCGTACTTCTTATTGACTTAACTCTTCCTTCGCTTGTGATCTTTCATATATAAATAAGAAAGGTATATAAATCAACGTACAAAGTACTAATAATAAGAGTTGTGTAATTGCTCCTTGGATACTTCCACCAGTAGCTAAGAAACCTTGAATTAATGGTGGTGTTGTCCATGGTACTTCTAAAACAATTTTTGGACAAAAGCCAATCATCGTTAATCCCCAACCAACAAAGATACATAATGCTGGTCCTAAAATAAATGGAATACCCAGAATTGGATTTAATACTAATGGCATTCCAAAAGTTACTGTTTCATTAATATTGAATAAACCTGGAACAACGGATAAAGTCGCAATTGTTCTATTCTCTTCACGCTTTGAAAATAAGATAATAGCAATAATCAAACCTAAAGTGACCCCAGAGCCACCAAATTGACCAAATGTCTCCATCATCGTTAAGTTAATAACATTAGGTACTTCCTTATTTTCTTGATACGCTGCCATATTAGCATATAATAATGGCTTAAAGATTGGGTCTCTAACACCAGAAACCATGTTTACACCATGAATACCAATAAACCAGAACAACATAATAATAATGTATAGTATCATAACTGCAAAGATATTATTTCCTATAATATTTGAAAGTGGTTGTTGTACTGTATTAAATATTAAAGCATTTAATTCGGCATCTGTTGTTAATTGTACAATTAAGCTTATTGCACCAATAACAATAGCACTAAAAAGTGTTGGTATTAATACTTCAAATGCTTTAGCTACACCTGGTGGTACTTGTTCAGGCATTTTAATTTTAATAGCTTCCATCTTTCTAAAGAAGTTATAAATTTCTAATCCAACAATCGCTACTAACATTCCTGTAAATAAACCTGTTGCTCCTAAATGATCACCACTAATACCTGTAAATGTCGCTATCTCGCCTGCTATATTTGTGAAGTCCGGTAATGTCTGCGTTGTTGGTGTTACAATCAGCCATAAAATAAAACCTAACATCGCTGGATAGACACCATTTTCTCCATTAGCTGTCCCAATTTCTTGTGCTAGTAAAACTGTAATTCCTACTGTAATACAAGATATTGTTGCAAATTGAATTGCAGCAAAAATTGGATTTAGTACTTCCAATACCATAATTGGTTCCCATAAAGCACCTAATCCTGTTGATTGATTTACTAATACGTTTGTCCATAATATCCCTATTGCACCAGCAATCGTTGCTGGCATGAAATTTTGAAACGCATTCTTGATTGCAGATAAATATTTATTTTGTCCACACCAAGCGCCAATACGCCCCATCTTGTCAGCGAAAACATCCATAATTTTTCCTCCCTTTTTCAATATGTTTATCATTATACTAAATAGGCTTTTTTCATCAATTCCTATAGATGAATAAGGTACACTGTTTCTAAAATCAGAAATTTCTTAGTTTATAATTTGGTACAGTGTTCCTTATCCCCTTCCAAATTCTATGTATTTAAAAGAGCAATGAAATTTCATTGCCCTTTAATCTATTAATTCTCCTCTTTTAACAGTTTACATACAACTTCATCTTTTGGATAAATTCCTGCAATTTTTAATTCTTGAATTTTATTTGCGAATTTTGGTAAATGTTTTTCATGAGCCACTAATAATTCATCTAGTACACGTTTACCACAATTCCCACCTTTTACTAATGGGTTTAGTAGAAATGATTGTATTGCCAATCCATAATCACCAGTAATAGCTGCTTTAATTGTACATTCTTCCATTGCTTTCATAACTTGAATCCAACCACGTTCGGCACTTTCTAGTTTTCCCCAAGCAATTGGCATGGCCCCCTTCCCTGTAATATAAGATGTCACTTCCACAATACTATCATCTGGTAAATCTGGAATTGCTCCATTATTTTGCGTACTGACCACCATTGGGATATTCTTATTATTATAAATAGCATTGATACATTCACATGCAGCATCACTATAATAAGCCCCACCACGTTTTTCTAATTGTTCCGGTTTATGATCTAAGGCAGGATTTTTATATAATTCAAATAACTCAGTTTCTGTTTCTTTTACTTGTTGTCCTCGTGTACCGATACCATTATATTCTTCTAAACCATGTGTCAACATTTCATCTTCCAAATAGTAATATCTATGATATCCACAAGGAAGAAGATGCATTTGATTAAGTTGTTCTTTAATAAAATCTACATTAAAAATATTTGCTGGGGTACTATCGTCTTTTTCATACATAGCATCAATAATTTGATCTGTAACATCATTCCCATGCTTGTCTGTTACTTTATGCCAATGAAAATGATTTAATCCCGCAAATTGATAAATAAGTGCAGTATCTTTATTTAACATTTTTGGTTCTTTCATCATGGCCATAACTGGAACATTACATAACCCAATACATTTCTTCCATCCACCGTGTTTTATAATCGCCTCAGTTACCATTCCTGAAGGATTGGTAAAATTAATTAACCACGCATCAGGACATAATTCTTTCATATCTTCAACTATATCTAAAATTATTGGAATTGTTCTAAAAGCCTTTAATATTCCGCCTGCTCCATTTGTTTCTTGTCCTTCTTCGATATCTACTAACCAAATCTCTTTGATTGGTAATTCATCATAACGTTTAATAAATCCTTCCATTAGTTCTGGAGTATAACTACTCCCTCCGCCTATTGTTACAATTTTAATGCCTTCTTCCATTTATTCTTACCTCCTTTTATTTTATGAGTTCATTTTATTACCTTAAAGAAATGTTTCAATATAAACAAAAGAACTTAAAACATTGTATTCTAAATACCATTATTTTAAGCTTTATAAACGGAACATTGTTCCATTATTGACTATTATATTGTTCTCTAGCGAATAAAACTGCTCCTAATATATTAGCATCATTATTATATAAACAACGTTCTATTCTAGTCCTAACTAATGAAAGAAAACGTTTTGGAAAGTGTTTTGCATACGTTTTTTGAATTTCTTCGATAAACCAATCTTCTTCAGATATTCCACCACCAATACAAATAATATCTGGATTATAACAAATAACAATAGTAATTAGCGCAAATACAATATTTAAACACCATTCATCAACCGCCTCTTTAGCGACACTATTATCACTTAAATATAATTGACATATCTCTTTACCATATGTCAATTGATTTTCTTTTACTACCTTTTGATTATATATAGAAATTAATGCGGACATAGAAGCATAATGAGAAGCACTAATAATTTGTCCCTCTTTAATTGTAAATGGTAAGCATGATAACTCACCTGCTAAACTATCAATACCATTAATTATTCCACCTTCATCACAGAAAGCACCACCAATACCAGTTCCAATAATATAATACGCACTAGATTTACTATTTAATGCATTACCAATTTTTAATTCACAATAACCAGCAGCTTTCGCATCATTAATTGTAAATGTTGGCTTATTAAGCCGCATAATAACTTCTTTATTAATATTAGTTTGATACATAATCCGTACATTATGTCCTGCTTCTGACATAACAATAGATTGTTCATTAATAACCCCTGGTGCACTAATCCCGATATAATCAATAGTATTAATTTCTGGAATATCATTACATAGGTAATCATAAAACATATCTTTGTCATCAAATTTTATAGATTTCTTTTTCCACTTTTTAATTATTTCTTTTTCACCTCTAATAATAGCGTATTTAATAAAGGTTCCCCCAATATCAATTCCTAAATGATACATATAGTTTCCTCCTACTTTTTGCATTATTGTAAAGGATATAAACTAGATTACAATATTAAATAGAAATATTGGTACAATGTTTCCAATAGTAACTATTTAAAATATTATTTTTACTAGTCATGTTCTTCTTTTAATATTGGATTTTGAGAAAAACGATGATTTTCAAAGTCTATTGAATTTTTTACCTTATTTTTATAATTATCATCATAGGCTAAATTGAAATAATTAGAATATAATACATCTAAAACATATAATACAGATAAATTCAAACTATAATTACCTATTTTTGATATTAATTTCTCTCTGGTAGAAACATATAAACAACAATCAAACATATTAGATAAAGTATTATTTCCAAAAGAAGTTATAACAATAGTTGGTATCTTTCTTTCTATTAATTTAGGTGCGGATTTTAATGGTTTAGGTGTTTCTCCAGAATAAGAAATAATGATAAAACAATTCTTAGGATTCGTATAACAAGCTTCATAATATAAATCTTGTTCACTATGATAAATAACAACTGTTTTCCCTATTTTCATCATCTTATCTTTAAATACGTCACATAACCCTACTTGCGCACCTGATGCAATAATATAAATATCTTCACTATCTCGTAAAATATTAATTGCTTGTTGTAAACTATCATGATCTACTAAAGATAAAGTATCAAGTAAAGTCTCTTGATACAGAGTAGATATTTTATTTGCCACAACAACATTTTTATCATTATTTTGAAATGGGAAATTAGGATTAATATTTTGAAAATGAGAGGATAAATACTTTAGTTCTTTCAAATATTCTTCTTTAAATTCATTGTATCCTTCATATCCTATTTTTTGAAAAAAACGCATAACTGAAGATGGTGAAGAATATGTTTTATCAGCTATTGATCGAACTGTTTCTACCTTAATCTTCTCTGCTTTTTCTAAAATATAATTAGCAATTATCTTCTCTAAATCTGAGAACTTCTCCCTTTGTTCTAATTTTTCTTTAACTAACATAATATATCCTCCTTTTTTTCATTCTAACATAAGCTTTTTTATATTCATATCTAATTGATTAAATAAAAATATAGTAAATATAAACTATTAGATGTTATCAATGGGAAGAATATACAAAAAAATGTAAAGTTTAAAAAATCAGTTTATATATTTTTAAAATGCTTAAACTAAATTATCAAGTAATAGATATGAGGTGATAGACATTAAAAAATATATAAATCTTACATTCATAATTTGTATATTTATTGGCATTTTTATTCATTTTAAAGACTCTTGGCAAAATATTTGGTCTGAAGTATTAAATACTTCATTAACAGAAATATTTATGTTGTGCGTTTTAACAATATTATATTTTGTATTTGATAGCTTAATAACATTTGAGATGGCAATTAAATACAACGATAAAATTACTTTTAAAGATTGTCTTTTTTGTAGTTTTTACTGTACTTTTTTAGGTATTGCTACAATGGGTAGTGGTGCTGGGATTGGTGAGATTCATTATTTTCATAGTAAAGGTATTGATGGTCCAATAGCTGGTAGTATTTGTATTATAAAATATGTTCTAAAAAAATAATAACTGTCTTTTATGGTTTAATAGGTTTTAGTGTAATTTATGTATTAGCTAATTCTCTAATCATCGATTATCGTTTTTATTTATTACTTGGTACTCTATTAGCGTTCCTAATTATTTTATTTTTATTCGCAATTTTAACATGGCGAAGATTTTCTAATACTATTTTCTCTATTCTTAAAAAGGTCATTACATATGAAAAATTGCGTATAAAGATTATCTCTTTTGAAAAGGAAATAAAAACTTTTCAACTAGAATCTAAGAACATCTTAAAAGACACTAAAAATCTACTGTATATTTGTTTTTTAAATTTTTGTAAACTAACTTGTTTATATGCTTTCCCTCTTATTCATTTTTTAACAACAATAAATTCTGACAATTATATTCTTATACTATTTATGATGGCTGTTTGTAATATGTTATCTGGTGTTATTCCAACCCCTTATGGATTTGGGTCATTAGAATTTATTTGTCTAATCCTATTTGGACAAATTATAAATGATCCTAAGATTATTTCTATGTTATTATTATATAGATTTTTCACCGATGTATTTCCATTAACTATTGGTGGCATCTGTTTCATTTATAATAAAAGAAAAAAAGATTATATATTACAAGATATCAACTCATAAAGCCTCTCATTTTGAGAGGCTTTAATGTATATTTGTTACTCCTAATCTATTTCTAACTTTAAGAAGATATTTAGGTTCTAAGTTTGTAGACTTCTTATAAAAAGCATTTCTTTTAATCGTTCCACTTGCTTGTATTGATACATCGTCAGATATTTCATTTACAGATATATCAACAACTCCTACCATAGTCTCTAAACATATATTTGAAAGAATAGATGGTGTATTTAGTTTAATCGCTCCAGTAATTGTTTTAACCGTAATATCACCATATATATCTTCTAAACATAAAGCTCCAGCATCTACTTCCATATAACATGTTTTAAACATTTGTTTTTCACCTATTAGATGAACATACGCTGCACCACTCACAACTTCTAAATTTTCTATTAAATTCTCTGGTA
>JBKEBJ010000447.1:0-1879 GCA_047973105.1 Coprobacillaceae bacterium
TAGCAGGAGTGATATAGGGCGAGATAGACCTATTTTTTTATATTCCCAATGAAGATACGAGTATTTAGTAAAACATAGAAAAAACCGTTAAACAATTGAGGTCAATTGTCAACGGTCTGAAACTATTAGTTCATCTAATAGTTTTTTCTTTACAAATAATCAAATAATGCTAACATATACCTATATACTAGGAGGTAGAATATGAACGTTTTAATTACTGGTGGAGCTGGCTATATAGGTAGTCATACATGTGTTGAATTATTAAACAATAATCATAATGTTATCGTTGTTGATAATTTTTATAACTCTAAACCAGAAGTACTTACATATATAAAAGAAATAACAAATAAAGATATTACATTTTACCCTTATGATGTTTGTCATAAAGAAGATATGGAAAAAGTATTTAAAGAGAATAAAATTGATGCTATTATTCATTTCGCGGGATATAAAGCTGTTGGAGAATCTGTAGAAAAACCATTAGAATATTATCAAAATAATCTAGTTAGTTCTTTAGTCCTTTGTGAATTAATGAAGAAATACGATTGTAATACCCTTGTATTTTCTTCTAGCGCCACTGTTTATGGTAACCCAAAAACAGTTCCTATTACAGAAGAATCAACTACAGGACCAACAACAAATCCATATGGTAGTACTAAACTAATGTTAGAACAAATATTAAAAGATATTCAATATGCAAATCCTCAACAGACTATTTATTTACTGCGTTACTTCAATCCCATTGGTGCTCATGAGTCAGGCTTATTAGGAGAAGAGCCTAATGGAATCCCTAATAATCTTATGCCTTATATCATGCAAGTGGCTAATGGTACATTAGAGAAACTTGGTGTCTTTGGTGACGACTATGATACTCCTGATGGAACTGGAGTTAGAGATTACATCCATGTCGTTGACTTAGCTAAAGGACATGTTAAGGCTTTAGAAAGTCAAAAAGATCCAGCAACTTATATCTATAATTTAGGTACAGGAATTGGATATAGTGTATTAGATATTGTAAAACATTTCGAAAAGGCTACAGGGCAAAAAGTTCCTTATCAAATTTTACCAAGACGTGCTGGTGATATTGCAGCATGTTACGCCGACCCGACCAAAGCAAAGAAAGAACTTGGTTGGGAAGCTGAAAAAGACATTACCGAGATGTGTAAAGATTCCTGGCATTATGCATCCTTAAAAACCAAGTAAAAGTATAAAACAGTGTTTATTCACTGTTTTATTTTTGAAATTCTATCATTTTATATGGAACACTTATTGATTACAACATATTTTTATTGTCACAATCCCATATTTTTGGTATTATATAGAAGTATTAGGAGGCAGTATTAATGGAAAAAATTAAAAAGTTATGGAAAGAAATAAGTGTCTTTGGTATTGTAGTCATAGTATTCATAGGACTATTTGCTTATAATAAAATCATGTATACAGATTATTCAACAATTTCAGAAGCGAAACTTGCTGAAAAAATCAAGGATAAAGATTCTTTCGTAGTAGTAGTAGGAAGCAACAGTGATAATAATACAATCTCATATCAAACTACAATGCAAACATTTGTAGATAAGAATCGTGATGAAAGTTTATATTATGTTGATTTAGCTGAAAATAAAGATGCCGCCAAGTTTATTAAAGAAACTTTTAATACTGATGTTGGGACTATTCCACAAACATTTGTTGTTAAAAATGGTGAAGTTGTAGCACAACGTGATGAAGTTCTTACATATTCACGATTACTAGAATTATACAAGCTAAAATCGAGTAGGAGGAAATAACTAGCTTAGTTATCTCCGACCTCTCACACCACCGGGCAAGCCGTTCAGCACACAGCGGTTTAAATCTATACTAAATATGGACTTTCTCAAATTGG
>JBKEBJ010000448.1:0-1979 GCA_047973105.1 Coprobacillaceae bacterium
CAGCTAAAAGAAGTATTTGCTATCACGCTTGATCAATTGGTTGCAGATACAAAAGATAAGGAGGATTCTATGCCAAAAGCAATATTATTTGTTCGTAACTATATGCCTGTTGAAGATGAACATTGGGGATATAATGCAAAAGATTATGCCACTAATGACTTAATTAAAAATCTTACAGAAATATATCCAAATTATGATTGGAGACCAGCTAAAGCAGATCAAATTGATGAACTTATATCAAAAAATACAATTGATTATATTTTAGTAACTCCAGCTATGAGAATATTTCTAAAAGATTTAGTGGATAAAGAGGTGGATAAAATTGAGATGATGCAATCAGATATGTATGCAAAAATCACAAAACTACCATTTAGTTTTTTAAAAAGAAAGAAAAAGCATAAACAAAAGATGCAGTTTAACATAGACTGCATCTTTTATATTCCTAAAAATCGGATTCTATCTTTATCTGATGGCATCTGTTTATAAACTGTTTTCCAATTACCATCTTGATATAATTCGTATTGTTCAAACACACAAGGTATGCCCTTTGCCTTGGCAGGATTATAATGATCCATTACTTGAAAATGTAAATGTGGTGAAGTGGAATTACCAGAATGACCAATTTTCCCTAGTATTGTGCCCTTTTTTATCTTTTCATTTAGTTTTACTCTAATAGAATTCTTTTGTAAATGAGCAAAAACAAGATAAACTCCGGTATCATATTTCATAATAATATAATTGCCAGCAATCTTACTATAGTCATCTTTATTTTCATTAAAGAATATAGCATTCTTAATCGCAATAGTAGAATCTACTAACCAATGCACAATGGGTCTTTCGAAAACATCATCAATAACACTTACTATTTCTCCATCACCAGGAGCGTAAATATTTTGTCCCCAACAATAACATCTCTTTAATGGTACTCCAAACAAAAGATATCGCAAAGCATTAACATTATGAAATGGTTTATTTTTATTACCCCAGTCAACTTGTAAAAAATCATATGCATATCGCAATCCCATACGATTTGTTCCATGACTTGGTATCTGTTTTGCAGGTGTGGTTGGTGTCAGCCATTCACCACGCATTGGAAATTCTATGACTAATGGTTTATCTTTTGTAATCATCACTCATCACCAAGCCTTTAGTACTCACATTAGATGTATAAAACACTTTTCGTAGTTCATCAAAATAATCATCTAATGTAAAAAGAATATCATCATAATTCAATGTATGATTTTTTTGTGTTTTAATATCATCTAAAATTTGATTAGTAAAACCAATATTAGACCACAAAATAAATTGTTTACATTTTTCAATATCCAATCCTTCTCTAAAGCTAGAAACATCTATTTCATCAAATATTTGAGTATCGCATGTATCTTGTGTTTTAGTATTTCTTTTTTCATGTTCCTTATTAATCTCATCAGACTTTGTTTTGTTAAAAAGTTTATCAAAATCAAAAATCCATGGATATTTCCTTATTAAATTCAATTGAAGTAAATAAGATTGTCGTAATCTTTCAAAAATATCTTTTGTAGACATATCCATTTTTGCATAATATTCATGTTCAAGAAGTGTATTAAAATAGTCATATACGAACAAAAACAGTTCTTGTTTACTACCTACATAATGAAACATTAATCCTTTTGATATTCCTGCTTCTTTCGCAATTACATTAGTTGATGCTTTATCATATCCTTTAATGCTGAATTCTTTTAATGCAGAATTAAGTATTGTTATTTTTCTTTCTTCCTCTAAGTTTGAAAAGTTCATATTGCCCTCCTAATACATCATTTACCTAACAGGTCAATAACATTGTATCAATATTTACCTAATAGGTCAATGCATTGATAGCTAAAATCGAGTAGGAGGAAATAACTAGCTTAGTTATCTCCGACCTCTCACACCACCGGGCAAGCCGTTCAGCACACAGCGGTTTAAATCTATACTAAATATGGACTTTCTCAAATTGG
>JBKEBJ010000162.1:0-4908 GCA_047973105.1 Coprobacillaceae bacterium
AGTCCAATTTGAGAAAGTCCATATTTAGTATAGATTTAAACCGCTGTGTGCTGAACGGCTTGCCCGGTGGTGTGAGAGGTCGGAGATAACTAAGCTAGTTATTTCCTCCTACTCGATTAAATAAGTAGGTGGTTATATAATTCATAATTATAAGATATACTTTATATTATAGAATAAAGTAGGAGAGAACAATGGAAACAATAATAACAAATAGACTTAGTATACGTTACTTTAAGGAAAGTGATAACAAGGATTTATACAATTATTTATCAGATAAAGAAGTATTACAATATGAACCATATCAACCTTTTACAATAGAACAAGCCAATGAAGAAGCTCTTCGTAGATCTAAAGATACAAATTTTTATGCAGTATGTTTAAATGATACTTTGATAGGCAATATATATTTAGCTAAAGGAGAGTTTAATACATGGGAGTTAGGATATGTTTTCAATCGCAATTATTGGGGACAAGGTTATGCAACAGAAAGTGTTCTGGCATTGCTAGATTATGCATTTAATCAATTACAAGCTAGACGAATTAAAGCTTTATGTAATCCAGAGAATAAAGCTTCATGGACATTATTACAAAGACTAGGAATGCGAAGAGAAGGACATTTTATTAAGAATGTATACTTTAATAAAGATATAAATAATGAGCCTCTTTGGCAGGATACATATCAATATGCAATACTAAAAGAAGAATATATTAAAAAATAAGTCCCTGATAAACAGGGGCTTATTTGTATTTAGATAAAGAAAAGGAAAGGTTTCCCTTTCCTTCTCTTTGAGTTAGTGTTTTAAAACAATATAATTATAACATGGATAGAAGAATTGTAAATAGCTTTTTGTAAAAATATGTCATTTATTGAAATATACAATACGATATAATAAATATAATTGAAAAAAATGAAACTTTTAGTATTTTAATAACGATATACTATTATGAGGTGATAAAATGATTGATCAGTCGAACCTAGAACAATTTAATAAAATATATAATGACACCTATGATAGGACATTACGCTTTATTGTATGTAAATGTCAAAATATTAATGATGCCAACGATATTATTCAAGAAACCTATATTGAGTTACATAAAATCATGAATAAAAAAGAGTTGAGTTATGAAAATATACAAGCCTATGTTATGAAAATTGCTTTTTATAAAATACGACAACATTATACGTTATTACAAAGAATACGAAGTATACATTTTTTTACTAAAAGTAATGAAGATGTAGAATATGTAGATCAAATTAAAGATGGAATAGATATTGAAGAAATGATACGTAATGAAAGTCTTTGTCATGAGATATGGGAATATGTAAAGTCAAAGGATATTATGATTGGTAGAATATTTTTTCTTAAATTCTACTCAGAATTAACAATAAAAGAAATCGCAGAAGAGCTACATGTTGGTGAATCGTATATAAAAAATTGTTTATATCGAACCTTAAAAGAAGTAAAAAAACATTTTGGAAAGGATGAAATTATATGAACGAAAAAAATGAATTAAAAAAAGTAATTACAAAAGATTTAAATAAAGAAAAAAACTATTTACATGTATTAGAAGGTAGTGGAGATAAGAAAAACAAAAGAATAGCAGTAAAAGTTATTATCTGTTCTTTAGTCTTGTTAATAGGAGTCGCAGTTTTTCAAAATACGCCCTTTAATAAAACCGATGATTCTTATTTTGCGACAACAATTTACGCTGATGATGAAGCTTATGAAACAGATGATGTTATTGAGTTTGAATCGGTTATTGAGGATAGTGAATTTCATATAGATACAAACTTAGACCAAAAAGAAGATTCACATACCGTGTATTCTTCTCAAGGATATCGTGTAGATTTAAAAATAAAAGGTGAAAATATTGAAAGTATCACATATAAAGCAGTTAGCGATAATGATACTGTAAAAATGTATCGTGGGGCTTCTGGTGAACTTCAGTATACTGCACCAGATGCGAATGATAATATATTTAATGTTCCTCTTGATGCAAATCTAAGTGTAAGCAAGAGAGCTAAAGATTTAACAAAAGAACAAGTTCAAAAATTATTAGAAATATCTGGCTATATGGATGTAGATCCTGAATCATTAAATGAGACACAAATTCATAATTTATATTACTCAGGTACTGTTTGGTCTGAAATAGAAAATGGAGAAAATCAAATAGATGATTTTGGAAATCCTTATAAAGAAAACCCGGTTTTTAATGGATTTAATTGTACACCACTTCTCTATGAAATACTTACTATGTCTGAAGTGGATTCAAAGAAAGCAGATGAAACATACGGTGGATACGTATGGGATTTAGTAGAAGATAGTAAAGAACTGACTATGGACAGTAAAACATTAGATAGTGAATACGCCATTTTTGTTGGTGGAACTTATAGTTATGAATATGATTTATATGATGTAACTACAGAAGAAGAGTATGAAAAAAGATATGATCCTATAAAACATGAGTATAAGACAGCCTTGTTAAATGATTTAGCTAATACTACTAAAATTGAAATTTCTATTACGTATAAAAATGGTGTAGTAAAGAACAAAGAATTATCATATAAATTAGTAGAGTCTGGAACAACTTGGTCTGGTCGTACAAGATATGTATTAGAAGGAACTATACAATAGTAAATAAAAAGAGTGATATTTCACTCTGATATATATTTGTTTAGTATATAGGAAGTAAATGTTGCTTCCTTTTTTTTGCCATCAAAAGCGATATAGCCTTTACCAGTATATACATATGTATTTTTCCAACCGTTATCTTTCTTCATACTATTAATGTAATCTATTAAATCTTTCTTGTCATCATAAGGGATATTGGCTAGATATGTTATCTCTGCTAATTCAACTACATTAAACATATAAGAAGGAGGAAAAGAGATATCCGTAATATGCTTATATATAAATTTATCACTATGGATTCTTTTAAAGAATTTATGTTTCTTCATATAAACAATCCCTTTATTTATTAATTCTTTAATGTCATCATTATCTACATATTTATTGTACCATAGTAATGCTTTAACAGTTTTTCCAATTCCAATATAACAGGGAACTTCATTTAAACAACCACCATGTTTTGTAATACCTTTTTTAGTCCAAGAAGTTTTAAGATTTCTATCAAAAAGTTGATATTGTTTAATCCATGTAATGGCATTTTGAACTTCCTTAGTATTATATAACCCTAGTTTACAATATGCTTCTAATACCATTGCATTGTAACAAGGAACTATATCATCAATTTTACCAGTATATGAAAAACCATCAGTTGTCGCAATAGTATCATTAATATAAGTAATGAGTCTTTTTGTATAATCTAATTCTATAGCATAGGGGATTTCGGAAAGAGCAGCAATTCGCCAAATCGCATATAATCTAGAATCAGGAAACTCTGATGTTAATGACGTGACAAGTTTAGAATTGGTTAGAATTGAATGCATTTCTTGTTTTGTGAATGAAGAACTTTTTTCTCTTAATTTTATTATGGATTCCATATGTATCACCTCTAATTAAGTATATCAAAAAACATGGTAAGAAAAAATATACTACAATAAAAAAAGAAGCAACGAATCTCGTTTACTTCTACTTTCTTATTAATAATTATATTTATTTTTTTCCAACATCTTAGATAAGAAAGATAATGCATAACATACAGCGAAATACATAATTGTCATCATAACAAACATGGGAAATACATAGTTTGTATTTTGACCATATATAATCTTAGCATTATGTGTTACCTCAGGCAATGAGATAATGACTGCTAGAGACGTATCTTTAATTAGAGATATTAATTGGCTAAGAATAGCTGGAATCATCGATTTAAAAGCTTGTGGGAAGATAAGTAGGTACATCGTTTGGACATATGTTAGTCCAGTAGATAAACCTGCTTCCATTTGTCCTTTTGGAACAGCATTTAATCCAGCTCTAAATATTTCAGATAACATTGCGGATTCAAAAATTGTTAAGGCTGCAATAGTTGACCAAAAAATATCAAATCGAATACCTATTTGTGGTAATGCAAAATAGCTAAAGAAGATAATTAATAATAAAGGTAGATTGCGAATAACATCTACTATGATACCTAATATCTTTGAGAAATAAGGAATTTTAGCGAAACGTAAGACACCTATCATTCCTCCAATTATAAAACTAAACACAATAGAAATTAGAGAAACTTCTACAGTTACTTTTAAACCTTCTAATAAAAATCGGATATTTATCCAAGAAAATGCTTCTAAAAAATTCATTTAAGTTTCTCCTTTCTAAGAGTTTTTTGACCAACGTCGCTCTAAATAATTCATTAGATATGACACTGGTAATGTAATAATTAAATAAAATAAACCTACAATGATATATGTATCAAATGTATTAAAAGTCTCACTGGCAATTAAATCTCCTTGATACATAATATCTAATCCTGCCACCATAGCTAAGATAGATGAGTTTTTAACTAAGTTAATAAACTGACTTCCTAAAGGTGGAATAACGATTTTAAAGGCTTGTGGTAACACAATATAGCGCATAGTTTCAGCATACGTAAAACCGGAAGATAATGCTGCTTCTGTTTGTCCTATTGGTACTGTTTGAATACCAGAACGAACCGTTTCGGCAATAAAAGCTGATGTATAAATTGTTAAACCAATAACCCCGGATTGAAAACCGTCAAAGCTAATACCAAATAATATTGGCATAGCAACATAAAAGAACATAACAATAATTAGTAGTGGAATATTTCTAAAGAATTCCACATATATTTTAGCTAATGTTTTAACAAAACGATTATTTGATAACTGAAAAATTGCCATTAGTGTTCCGATTACTAAACTACAGAACAAAGCTATAAAACTAGCTAAAAGTGTATATTTAAAGCCATCTAAAAATGCGGCTGAGT
>JBKEBJ010000067.1:0-1648 GCA_047973105.1 Coprobacillaceae bacterium
GCAATTTCAATTGATTGGATTAAGTTCCAAAAAGAATTAAATGACTTTATCTTAATCGACTTAAAACTTAAGGAAGATAAACAAGTTGGTCCTTACTTCATTAAGAATTATAAAGAGGATATTGGTAAGATTGAATCAATTCAAACTAAGATAGCAATGTATCTATGGAATGACTTACATAAAGTACATACCATTTCTAACCAATCAATCTTCAACGATAAAGTACAAACATTATCTAAAGTAGATGAGTTACTTAGAACCGGAAGTAAGAAAGAGATTCTTACTATTTTATCAGATGAATTTAAAGAGCATTTTAATTTAACAAACAGTGAAAGCTGAGTGCGTTCTAAATGATATTACCGAAAGATGTGTAAAAAAGTGCACAAATTCACAAAAATACTGGCATATTTAGTATAATCTTTTTAGATACGCAAAGGCGTGAGAAAATGGTGCAAGACATCGTTTTAGCTATAGTTACTTCGGTAATTATAGCCTTTTTTTTTAATCTGGGAGATAAATGGAAAGCGTTGTCAATAAACTAATAGAAAAAGGGTTAGAAGTAAAGTCACCAGAAGAGGTAGCTGAATATCTTAAATATAATACTACTTGGAATATGTTGAAACGTTCCTTGTGGCTGAAAAACAATTATATTGAAAATGAATTAACTGGAATATCATTTGATGAAGTGAAGCAATTGGGTATAATTGAATTTCACATTTCGCAAGCTAATTTAGTGCTAATAAATACATTAGAACATCAATTGAAAGTGTTTATCAGCCGGGTATATCAAGAACTTTCTGAAACAGAAAGAGAAACTCTTGAGGACAAAGTTGTTAACCATACAAGAAGGAATAAAAAAACTTATGTAAAACATATAAATAAAACAAGCTTTAAAACAGAAGAGGCATTAGACCAATTCTTAGCTAACTGTTCAAATAAAGTCTACCGCTTATTTGAGTTGTACTATTTTAAGGATTTTTTGAAAATCTATAAATTCTTACCAGAGTATAAGAGAGTTTGTAGAATAGATCCACGAGTTAATGATCTGCGTAATGTGATATATCATCATGACCAAATCTTAAAGTACGAGAGAACTCGTAATAAAAAACGAGTACGAGAATCAAACGAAAAGGTCCTAAAGCAATTGACAGGAGTTTATGATGTTCCTGATCAAGATTTACGTATAATAAAGAAGCACGCACCTAATAACTCATCATTTGTACAACTAAACTTACTTTTAGCAATCAAAGCGTTTTTAACTCAGTCCACAAGTACAGAAAATATGTATGAACAGGTTTTAGAACATTATTCTGCTCATATAAATAAAGCAAATACACTTACAAGTGGAATGCAAAATATTCAACTATGGTTTACTAGTTATATAAAAGTACTTTTGATTATTTTGGAGGAGGGAAATGAAAACTAAAAAGCTAGTTTTGTTTGATGGACAAGCCTTAGATAAAGATAAGCATAAGTGTCTATATCGGTTTCATGCTACAAGTGAAGCTGATATCTTTACTATGTATAAAAGTAAACTAGTACTTAACTATGTAGGTTATATTGAATTCATAATAGATGATATCCTACATGAAATATATTGTTTCCCCAAGGAATACATTGTTTGTCTAGACAAAACTACTCTTACTGG
>JBKEBJ010000076.1:0-20590 GCA_047973105.1 Coprobacillaceae bacterium
TAAATATATTATTAAGGAGATATTTGACATGATACATTCATTTAATGCGGACTTAATTACATCTGGAAATAAATCCTATATTGAAATACCTTTTAATGTTTGGGATACTTGTAACCAAAAAGGGATGATACCTGTATCAGTATCAATTAAAGGCATCTCTTTTGAATGTAAATTGATCTCTAAAGGTGAAGGAATATACTATATTCCAATCACAAAGACTACTTTACATAAAATAGGAGAAGTAAATAAGGTAAGTGTTCAATTTAAAATCATCAATACGTTAAATCGAATTACAGCTAATAGTCCTTATAATAATAAGCCGATAAGAAAAATAAATAATATAGAATTTATTAAGACACCATCCAATGCCTGTAGTTTCCATACCTGTGTCGCTATGTTAGCAGAGGTTAGTGTTGATGAAATAATGAAAGTTATGAAAAGTAATAACAAATGGCAAGTTAGCCTAAGCAAGGTTATTGAAGCACTTGATTATTATGGAATATCGCATGCAGATAAGTTTATATATACCAAAGGAAAAACTTTCCAACCACCAAAATGTTGTATTATAAATGCAAGGAAAGATCCTAAGGGCTTATTAATGGTGTATTTCAATGGAAATTACTATAATCCAACATCTGGGATATTAGAGCATTATGATTATAAAGAGATTATCAGTTATATGGAAATCCATACAGGATAAGTATAGAAAAATTTATTTCTATACTTTTTTAGGTTTAATTTAAGTTAATAGATGTATAGTTTTATATCTAATATTATAAAAAAGTAAACCTTTTGGGCTCCTCATTTATCTATCTATTAGGATGGGAAAATTATATAAGGCGGGATATAGTTATAAAAGATATTAAATAGCTTAAGTTTTGATACATCATAATATTAATAAAGAGGAGGATCAATAATGTTTGGATTAGGAAAACCAAAAGAAGATGTAAGTAATAGAAGTAAAGAAATACTAAAAAATGCAATTCAAAGTACAAACGTAGATACTAATGATTATACAATAGTATATGGATACTTTATGAAAAATGGATTGATGAGTAAGAAGATGTATAACTATGCAATAGGTCTATCAAAGGATACTAGTAATATGATTATTGTTCAGATTGGTAAGAATGGAAGTATAGGGGAAATAATGCATATAGAAACTGCAGACATTCAAAATGCGAAAGTGAATATGCAAGGGATTGTAGTTATTAAAAGTAATCAAGGAGATATTAAATTTACTGTGCCTCCATATACAGGAAGTAATGCAGAACGTACATATCAGTTACCAATTGTACAAGAGGAGGAATCAGATATTATTAGAAGCTTTATAAAAAGCATATAAAATAGAATAATAAAAATGAAGAAAACTATTAATAAATCTAATAGTTTTTTTCTATGTGCATAATCACATGAAGTATAAGAATAAATTATATTTAAAAATCGATATCAATTTAATATACGTGACAAAAATGAAGTGGTAATCTAAGTAAGTATTATAGTTTATAAGACAAATGAAACTTTTATAGTTTCTTTTTTTTTTATGATAAATTAAAATATTAGAAAACCCATTTAAGAAGCGAACGTTTTGAATGCTTTAGTTTCCTTATGTATTAGGGTAAGCATATTTTTAGTAAGGAGGGTAAATATGGATGAAAAAGAAAAACTTACCCAGATTGTCAAAATGGTACAAAAAGACATTGGGCAGTTTGCGTTATTATACTCACATATTATCAATAAAGTTTATTTTTGGTGCTACTCTATTATTGGAAATGAAGCAGATGCTAAAGATATAACACAAGAAGCTATGATTCAGATATACAAGAGTATTCACTCGTTAAGAAATCCTGAAACTTTTAATTCTTGGATGTATCGATTGGTGAGAAATAGTTGTTTGAATTACATTCGTCTTCACAAGAAGAAAGATTTTCAATTTTCACAAAACAATAATTATAACGAAAGTTTTGAAGATACACTTAAAGAAGAGCGAAGTTATAATTTGCCAAAGGAAGCATATGACTTAGCTGAAACAAAAGTATTAATTAAAAGTTTCATAGATAAGCTACCTAGAAAACAAAGAGAGGTTATTATTCTATATTATCTTGAAGAGTTTAGAACAACAGAAATAGCTGAAGCTCTAAATTATAACATTGGGTCTGTAAGATCACGTTTACATGCTGGAAGAAAGAATTTACAAATTCACATAAAAGAATACCAAGATAAAAATAATATAAAAATTTACAATGCTTCTGTATTATCATTGCTAGGAATAGTTCTGAGTGACTATCGAGAAGAAGTCTGTAATAATCAAGATCTACAGTATGATAGTAACTTATATAATGTACTGAACAATTCTTTATTGGGAAATATTTTACAAGTATTATCAAGTAAATTAACCATCGCAATAACGTCTATAGTATGCATTAGTTTAATTGTGGTTGTAGTTGTCAATATATTACAAAGTGAAACATTAAACACGGCAGATGAAACAGAAATAAATATTCCACCTATGAAGGATTTGGAAATGATTAATAACTTAAAAGTACATCCATACATAAAAAGCATAATACATCTTGAATTTCCGATGCGTGACAGCGTAGATGTAACTATCAAACTAAAGAAAAATGTAGAAAAGAAGGATATCAAAATTTTATTTAATGATGAAGAATTATCTTTTGAAAAAAATAATCAAGATATACTTTTACAAGTAACAGATAATGGGACATATACTGTCATAACAAAAGAATATAAATTATCTTTTATCATTGATAATATTGATAGCTATGCACCTGAATTGGTGGAAGCATTTAATAATAATGGATATTTATTGTTAGTTATTAGTGATGAATTATCACAAATAAATTATGAGAAATCATATATAAAATATCATAATGAAAAATATGAAATACCAGTTGATGGGATAATTAATGGTGAATTTCATGGATTAGTTAAAGTAACTATATTTCATTATAATGGTCATAAAATTATATATGAATTAGATTTCAAGTAATAGTTAATATAAAAATTTAAAAGTAATAACATGGAGGGTAAAATGAAATTAAATAAAAAAAGTATAATGATGAGCTTTTTAGCTGGTGGATTAGTGCTAGGCATAGCTACACCAAACATCATTAAAGCAAATGAAATGGAAGAAATGAAAATAGAAGATGTAGAAGAGACAATTATTGATGAAACATTAGAAGATAATCAAATTGTGGAAACAGAATTAAGGACATCTGACAAAGTAGCATCTTTTGCAGTATCAGATTCAGCATTTCCAGAATCATCAAAACCATTACATGATGCAATTTTAAGTGAGTATCCTGCTATTGATACTGATGCTGATGGGAGTATAAGTCAAGGTGAAGCGAGTTCTTGGAGTGGAAGAGTAATTAGTTTAGGTGGAAAAGGAATCACAGGAACATTAGATGGCATAGAACATTTTACTGGTGTAATGTATTTATCATTAGGTACTAATCAGTTAAGTGGAGCAATACCATCAAAAATAGGAAATATGAGTTCATTAGTGGAATTAACACTAAACAATAATAATTTAAGTGGAGAGATTCCTGATTCATTAAGCAACTTATCAGCTTTACAAAATCTTCAATTGTACAATAATAATCTTACAGGCTCATTGCCAAACTTCACTAATGCAGTAGCATTAAAAAGTTTATCAGTTAATAATAATAACCTAAGTGGAGAGGTTCCAAATGGTATTTATAGTTTACCAAATCTAGAACAATTAAATCTTCATAATAATCCAAACTTAACTGGAGATATAACATCAGGCTTTGCACTTAATTCAAAAATGGTATTTCTAGCAGTATTTCACACATCAACAACACAAGAAAAACCATCTGTAACAAATTCATCATTTGTATTTTTATTTGATCCTTTAAATCATAATCAAAGTGATTTAGGTGAGGGAATAGATCAAGATGCAATTGATATGTTGAAAGAGGAAATAGAAAAGTATATAGCATTGCATAATCCACAACCAGGAAGTGCACATGGAGAGCTTTTAGAACAAATAGAAACAGAAGTAGATATAGCAGAAAAATTAATCGTATTAAACCCAAAAGTAGAGGGTCTATTTGATGAAAATGGTAAGGTCAAAGACGAAGTGAAACAAGAGGATATCAATGATATTCAAGATTTAATTGAAGAATTAGTTGAAGGCCCAGCGAAAGATAGATTACAAGAAAAACTAAATGAAGCACAGAAACAATTAGAAGAAAGAGATTTTGTAGTATTAGAACATTTTAAAACATTTACGGGAACAGGAACTGTACATACAACAATTGATGCACCAATAGAAAAGTTTAATGCAGTATATATAGATGGAGCACTATTATCACCAGATTACTATACAGTGTCTAGTGGAAGTACTGTAGTTACGTTGAATGAAACATATTTAAAAACATTAACAAATAATACTTATGATGTAGAAATTGAATTTTTAAGTGGCGCAAAAATCAAATCGCCATTAACAGTCAATGTCACACCAAACGCATCTACAGATAATCCATCAACAAAACCTTCAGTTACGGGTGGAGATACAGTAGATAAAGTTGCAGTTAGTACAGGAGATACTAGTAATTTGTTTACATCATATACAATGCTTGGGGTATCATTATTAGGATTAGTGCTAGTGGTAAATAAGAAAAAGGCTAAAAATAATTAGTTTCATAGTAGCTATTAATGTTATGATATTTTTTCTTACAAGAAATATAAAACAAAGCGTTTAAATTAAAAAAGGATTACGAACCTATAAGGATTCGTAATCCTTTAGTATTTATAGTGATTAAATAAGAAGTTTTTAAAATAAATATCGTATGTAGTCTTAAACACTAATAAAGAATAAAATCCCTTAATAATCTACATAAAAAACGTAAAGAACTTTATAAATATTTTGTACTTAGATTAATAAATTGCTACTATTAAAGTATGTATAATAATACAATTAGTTTATGCTGAATAGAGGTTAGGAGTTTAAATAATTACTATTTCATTAAATATATTTTTGTCATAGAATTAAAATGACATAGTATAATTCATACATTTTAGTGACGAAAATTATAAGATAAATAATTATTATCTCTGAGAATAGAACGTTTTGTTAGAAAAAGTAGTCTAATGTATATAGAGACCTTTGAAAGGAGTAAATAGAAATGAGTGCTTTTTTAGAAGGATATGAATGTTTAGAATATAAAGACTATGCAAATGCATATCAAATATTTAATGATTTATATAAAAGAGATAATCATAATGTAGAAGTAATATTTAACTTAGGTTTGTGTTATATAAAACTTGAAGACTATGCCAAAGCACTAATTCTGTATAATCTTGCCTATCAACAATTACAACAAAGATTTGAAAACACCTTAGGACGGGATATGAATTATAGAAAGCTACAAAGAACTACTGGGCAAATTAATGACTTATTAGTTCCGATTCGAGAAGGGTATAGTCAAAAATATTCTAAACAAGTTAGAGTTCGAATACTACAAATACTATTAATACAGTTAGTAGAAGTACTAAGTGAAGAACAAATAACAAGATATCAGAAGTTATTAGATAAGGAGAATACATAATATGGAACAATTAGAGGGATTAAAATCATTATATGAGAAGGGAGATAAAAGTGGTGCTCTTCATCTCTTACAAGGATTAGAAGAAGTTAATGTAGAATACTATGGGGATCCGCTACTTAATTTTGTTGTAAGTTACTGTGATGTAAATGGAGTAGAATATTTACTTGATAAGGGATACGATGTAAAGAAATTAGATAGTTGTGAGAATTCTGCATTACACGCATTAGCTAGAGTGGGATATACTACAAAACAATACCGACAAAAAGATGTAGAAGAGTGTACAAAGTTACTGATTGAAGCAGGAGTATCAACACTTCGTAAAAATGAAAATGGAGATACTATTGCTACATTAGCAGCTTTTAGTAAAAACTTAGGTGTAATTAAAGTATTAATATCTATGAATAAAAAAATAGATGCATTAAATAAAAGAGGAAATTCTCCTTTATATGTAGCTTGTAGTACTGCGAAAGATAGTGCAGATAGTTTCTATAAATATGATGTTGATAAAATCGAAAAAGAGAAACAAGATTTAATGGTAAAGAAAGAACAATTTGGAGAAGATTCACCAGCATATAAAGTATTTAACTCTAATTATGAGAAAAGTCTAATGAATTTTGAAAAGAAGAAAAAAGAATTAGAAAGTGTCTATGAAATTATTTCACGCTTAATTGAAAATGGGTTAGATCCAGATTCTAAGGGAGAGAATCAAAAAACACCTAGAGAGATAGCACAGGAATGTATAGATACAAAACTAGCTTCTATTGTAAATGGTATGGAGAATATTGAGGGTGATGATTTATTAAGTAAAGGTTTAAGTATTTCCCAGGCAATTATCAATAATGATATAGAGGCTTTACAAGCATGTATCAATTTAGGAAATGATGTAAATGAGTTATATGATGATGAATCCTTCCAATCAGGTTTAGAACTAGATGGACTTACACCTCTTTCTATTGCTTGTTTGTTTATGAATGAAGAAGCTGTTAAAATATTAATAGATGCAGGTGCTGATATAAACTATAAAGATCAATATAATAAACACGCTCTAGCCTATTGTTTTACACAAACAGCGAGATCTAAAGTAACACAAATAAAAATCAATAATCAAAGTTTTATTAAAATATTTGATGCGTTTATAAACAAAGGGTTTGATGTAAATGAAATAATAGATGAAGAAGGAAATACAATATTGAATTTGGCTTGTAAAATCTTAGCAGTAGAAACAGCATTAAATAGCTATACAACTTCTGGAACAGCGATACAAATAGCTATGAAAAATCGATGTAATCCAGATATTGCAGACTATAATGGTGTTACACCACTTATGCGATTATCAGTTTGTAGTGTAAGACAAGCAGAAAATCTATTATTAGATATATTAGAGTCGGATGCAGATATTTCTTTAAAAGATAATAAGGGGAACACAGCACTTATGTATTGTGCAAACAATAGAGACTTTGGACTGTCTAAAACAATGTGTGAATATTTATTTGACATTGGAGATCCACTTATGGATAGTCTAAACAATAGTCAAGAAAGTGCAATGGATATTGCTCTTAAAAATGATAATCAAGAATTAGTTCAATTACTAATTATGAAAGGATAGAGAAGATGAGTAAGATATTTATAGATGCATGTAAAAATGGAAAAAAAGGAGTTGTACAAGCTTTCCTGAAAAAAGGTGGAATAGACTTAGATACTCGAGATGAATTTGGAAATACAGCATTATTTTATGCGTGTAATAAAGGGGCAAGAGATATCGTAAAATTATTATTAGATAATGGTGCCGATGCAAGTATTGAAAACAATGAAAACATGAGCGTTCTACATTCTGTATCAAATAGTGGAAATAAAGAAATTATAAAAATATTATTAGATGCTGGAACAGATATTAATTTAAGTGATAATTCTGGCAGAAAACCATTAATGTACACGATTCTTTCAGCTAAAACAGAAGCAGCGAAATATTTAGTTGAACAAGGAGCGGACATCACAATTAAAGATAATGATGAACATACGGCGCTTGATTATGCAAGTACAAATGGATTAAGAGATTTAATTGCTTTACTATCATCAAATGTGAACGATACAAACGTTTCTGGTGTTACACCACTTATGCAAGCAGTGTATGATAACCAGGCAGAAGTTGTAGATGTTTTATTAAAGAATGAAGATATTAATATTGATGCAATTAATGATGCAGGAGAAACATCATTATTAATTGCACTAAAAAATAATAACTTAAGAATTGCAGAGGTATTACTAAAAGCAAAAACAAATCCAAACTTAAAAACATTAGATGGAAATACAGTTATCCACTATGCAGTTAACGCTAATAACATTGCAATGTGTAAAACACTTGAACCGTATATAGAGAAATTTGATGATAAAAATAACTGGGGAGTAACACCATTAATCATTGCTTGTCAAAAAGGGTATAATGAAATAAGTCGATGGTTAATAGAAAAAGAAGTAAATGTAAATGCTATAGATGAGATTGGATACAGTACCCTTCACTATGCTTCAGAAAATGGATTCACTGATATCGTAGAACAATTAATTATGGCTGGTGCAGAAGAATAAACAGAAAAATGTTATATAAATATATAGAAAAAATATTTCAAATTACGTCTAAAATATAGGAGGTGCTGTTATGGCAAAAAAAGTAAGTGATGAAGTATGTTTACAAAATGTAGAGAAGATCAAAGAATTGTTTTCTCAAGTGATTAGTGATTCGGATCGTTTTCGTGTTGTTTATGGATGTGGTGTAGATGTTGGGATGATGGATTTTGTTATTGTACGAAAAACAACCTATACATATGCAAGCTATGCAATTGGTTTTGATGAAAACGCAAATGAAATTGTAGTACTACCAATTAATCGTGATTTCAGCTCGTATGGAGAACCAATTTATGTAAAGAGTAGTGAAGTAAAGAAAGCTAAAATGAGTAGATTTTCAAAAGAGATTAGAATTCAATCAAATAAATTCCCACAGAAATACATTACTTTTACAGTCCAAGAGATACTAAATCAAGATCCTGAAGAAGTAGCTATTTGTGTAAAACAAGAAGATGAAGCAAATGCATTTCTTAATTTCTTTAAAACTAAATATTCATAATGCTAAACAAAGGATTATTGATGTATTTCAGTAATCCTTTGTTTTAAAGAAAATAAAAGATATGTTTCAACATACCTTCTATAGTAAATAGTTATTATCTTTGTTAGCTACTTGTAGAGGTTTCAATTTATATTTCGCATATCCCTCTAAAACAAGTGGTTCTAACTTACAAAGCTCATCTGCTTCCTCTATGTTTTGTGCTCGAAGAATAACCATTCCAGCGACACCAGGATAATTTTTAAGTGGACCACAAAGCACTAATTTTCCATTATCATCTAATTTCCTTAAATTTTCTACATGTCTTTCAATTACTGCTTTAGTGACTTTATTGTAGGATTTATTTTTTTCGATTATCATTACATATAGCCATTCATCCATAATTTTCCCTCCAAAATTAATAACTTCTTTCAACAGAATAAAATTGCACTTTACAACTTTCTTGATCTATAAAAGAATAATACTCCATAGCAGCAGTACTTGTACAACTTGCTTCGTCTGCATTTTTTGAATCTTCCATAGATTTCCAAGTTAACATATCGACCCATATATCACCATCAACTAGCTGTTGCCATGAGATATAACCTTTTTGTTTAGACATAAATTCATTATGTAATTTTTCAGATGCAGCTAAGAAATCTGGTACTGAAGCCCCCTTTACGAGATTAAAAGATATAAACATAATTGTATTAGACATAATAATGTCTCCTTTCATTTTAAAGTTTTTATTTTTCTATTAATGATAAATACTTGATATATATCATTGAGTTAAGAATGAATGTTACATCCACACTCTTTCTTCAACATATATTAATTCATCCTCTTTTAGTATAGAACAGTATTGTTGAAACTCTATAATATCAGGCACTTTCTTTAATGCCTCTTGTGCGGCTTCCATAGACTCCCACCACACTAACTCAACCCACTTGTGATCTTTAGATTTTGTCAGACAGTACTTTATGAATCCTTTAGTTTCACGTTTCAAAGAGTTTACAAAAGCTGCTGATAGTGCTAAAAATTCTGCTTCACTAACTCCTTCTTTGATTTGTAGAGTTGCTATTTCAATGATATTTTTGGACACGAAGTTTTTCTCCCCCTTATTAAATATTCATGTTGCATTCAACATAAATATATTCTATCATGTAATAGTGACAGTTTTTGTCACTGTTATAAAAAGGAGTAAAGAAATGTCAAAAGCAGAACGATTGATTGAAATGATGATAACAATAAATGCGAAAAGAGATTTTACCTTAAGTGAGTTAGCAGACGAATTCTCGGTATCAAAGCGAACAATTCTTAGAGACTTACAAACATTGGATAGAATAGGATTTCCGTTTTATTCAGAGGTTGGTCCGGCTGGTGGGTACCATGTTTTAAAAGAACGAATTCTACCTCCCATTGCCTTTTCTGAGAATGAAGCAAAGGCTATTTTTTTCGCATACCAATCATTAGAGTTCTATCGTGATTTGCCCTTTGAACAAGAAACAATGTCAGCACTAAAGAAGTTTTTAAATTATTTACCTAATGATTTACAATATAGCATCACACAAATGCAAAAAAAGGTTACCTTTTGGATACCAGATAGACATTGTTCAACACCTTTATTAAAAGATATATTAAATATGGCTATAAATGATCAAATGATTACTATTAACTATTCATCACAATATAATGAAAGTATAAGAACTATTATTCCTATTGGCTTATATGCAATGAATGGTTTGTGGTATTGTCCAGCATACTGTTTAAAATCAGAAGCAATACGTGAATTTAGAGTGGATAGAATTATTGAAATTATAAATATTCAAAATATATCAGAAGAAAAAAAAGAAATTCCTAATACAATACATGAGTATCTTAAAAATTTAGAAGTTGGAACAGATTATCATATAGAAATTAAGCTTACAAATATAGGAGTTAAATACTGTGAAACAGAATCTTTATTAGCTAGAGGCTTAAAAACATCAAAAACGGGTGGATACATTGATATGCATATTAAAGAATCTACACTTGATTGGGTTGCTGGGTACCTTCTACCACTTGGTAATAATGCAACAATTTTAGGGCCAGTGGAGCTTATGGATATAATGAAATCAAAGATTCAAGAATTACAAGAACATTATTGTAGTACAAAGAAGTAAGATATGAAATTTTGTAAAATAACTATTTTAATGGGTAAAGATAATGTTGAAATATCTGTATGTATAAATTACAATATGTGTATATAACATAAGTATTAAAGGAGAGAAATACATATGAAAAGTAAAAAGTTATTAGCGAGCTTAGGGGTAGCTACTATGTTATTAGTAGGATGTTCTAGTAATAGCGATGAATTAACAAAATTAAAAGATGAGAATAAGGAGTTAAAAGAGGAAGTTCAAGATTTAGAAGATGAAATCGAAACTTTGAAAGAAGAAACTGAAAGTTCTAAAGGTACTGTAAATAATGGTTCATCAGAGCCTTTCACACTATCTGGAGAGTATATTGTTGGTGAAGATATTGAACCAGGAATGTATGATATTGTTCCTGAAGGAGATTATGGAACAATAGACATTACAAGTACAACAGATTCAAAAAAGTGGGAGTTTGAGATATTAGATAATGGAAAATCACTAAAATCATATAAATTAGTAGAAAATGATATAGTTGATTGTGGTGGTTATAATTTAATTTTTACAAAGAAATAATGAGTAGTTAAGGTGTTCTTATATGGGAACACCTTTTATGTACCATAAAAAAGTACAAGAACACTGTTTTATTATCATAGCGCTATTATTGTACACAAAAACTCATAAATGTAATGGCTTTCATTTTTTCTGATTGTTACTATATAAATAGGGACATACAAAGAAAGGGAGGAAGAAAATGAAAGTAAAGAAGATTTTAGCTTCAGTATTTACACTTACTATGTTAACAATGTTAATAACACCAACAAATGTAAGTGCAGCTGATGAAGTAACAGGGAATTTTGAATTTGATTTACAAGCAAACGTTTATGATTATGGAGAGGCTATTGATAATGTTAGTTTTTCAATTAAACCAATTGATCCAACTGGCTTAGCAGGCGCAGAAGTAGATTTATCAACAATCGATAACAATACATTTGAAATTAAAGCAACTGCTACTAATCCATATACAACACTACCAGTTGAGGCACCACAATACGGGGTATATACGGATGTTGAACGTGTGATTGAAGGGATTAGTGTATCGACAGATGGAAGAACAGTTTCTATTGATTTACAAACAACATACAACGGAGCTGGTCAAGGTACATTAAATTATGTTGCTGGTGATGTAGCGAGAAACTTATCTATGGATATTAGTTATACAGTTACACAAGTAGAAGATTTCAGTTTGAAAAATGGAACTATTATTAAAGCTGATTCTACATACACGCAAGGGACAATTATCAGTTCTGAAGTTGAGAAATTTTCAGGAGCGACATATAATGGAATTAATTATCAATCTTTCACACCAACGAATGCAAATGATGGGGAGAAACATCCTTTAATTATTTGGTTCCATGGTAATGGTGAAGGTGGATATAATGCTGCTCAAAACAATGACTCACAATTAAGAGCGAACCGTGGAGCTATTGCTTTTGCGACTGATGAAGCGCAACAAATATTTGGTGGCGCATATGTTATTGCACCACAAGCACCTGATACTTGGTATTATAATTATACAAACGGATATATCGAAACAATGACAGACTTAATTAATACTTATGCTAGTAATAATAATGTTGATACAGATCGTATCTATGTATATGGTTGTTCAGCGGGTGGGTATATGACTACAAGAATGGCTATTGAAAATCCGGAATTATTTGCGGCAGTAGTACCAACTTGTGCAGCCGTGAATGTTGCTCCAATTCGTGGAGGTGTAGAAACAACGGCTGAAGAAATTGAAACACTAGTAGATAATAATATTTGGTTTATCCATTCATTGGATGATACAACAGTAGTACCAGAAACAAGTTCACAATGGATGCACTCTTTACTACCAAATTCTCTTTATACAGAATATGCATCAGTAGTAAATGAAGGGGTAAGTTATCCAGGGCATTGGTCATGGATTTATACAGCTTTAAACTTACCTATCAACAGTGATGGAGATAGTATTTGGAAATGGACTGCAAAACAAACATTGTTTGAAGAAGTAATTGAGCCAACTCCAAATCCTACACCAGTAACACCAACACCAACGCCTAATCAAACAACAGGAAGTACAGTAGTAAAAACAGGGGATGTTACTACCACTTCTTTATACAGTTCTTTAGGAATGATGGCATTAGGTACAATGATTATATTAATAAACAAGAAAAAAAGATGTTAAAGTAAAACATCAAGCGATATCGTCGTTTGATGTTTTCTTTACTCTAATGATATAATGGTGGTAATAGGGAGTTGATGATATGATAAGTAATACATTAAAGCTAGATTATATCATTATGATGGCCAATAATTGGGAATTTGATAATAATGATGTACATATTGCTAGAGGAATATTAGTAAATTATAACGAAATACCAAACTATTCTTTACATACTTTGATAGAAAAATTACATGTTTCAAAACAAGCTTTTAAGAAATTTTATGAACAATTAGGATATCATAGTTACTCAGAGTTTAAAGAAGATATCTTATTTACAAAGGTTGTTAGAAAAAAGCAGTTTATGGATAGATATCGTAAATTAGATTTAAAACATAATATTCGAATCATAGAACAATTTAATAATGAAAAAATAGATTTAAATATGATTCATTCTATTTGTGAGGAAATATATAATGCAGATAAAGTAATATTTTATGGGTCACCAACATTAGTAACTAAGCTACTAGATTTTCAATTAGATATGCTTATTTTTGGTAAGACTGTTATCACTAGTTCAACAAATGATAAAAAGGTTATAAAACCAAATGAGAAAGATATTATTTGTATTTGTTCTTCAACGGGAAGAATATTTAAACTATGTAAAACAGAGATGAAAAGAGATGTTTTACATAGTAATAATAAGAAAATATTGTTCTGTAAAACATATACTTACAATCAGGATATAGATTATGTAATAGAAACAAAAACAGAGAATGACTATTTTGAAATGCAGTATATATATTTATTTTACTTAGATTTAATATTAGTAAAATACTACGAAAGGTATATAAAGAAAAAACGATGATAATTGGAAAAATAATGATGGTTCAAAATAGTAGTCCTGTTGATAGTGTAGATTATTTAATAAGTAAGAAAGTAATGTTATTAAAATCAAATATAAAAAACTATACATTAGAGCGTTTTATTGAAGAGCTTGGAGTATCTAGAACATCTATGGTTCGATATATGAAGAATATCGGAATCCAACGTTTTTCAAGGTTTAAAGCAGTTATGTATGATGAATGTATGAAAGCATATGTAGATTTTAAAAGAATGAAAGAAGATATAAAAGATAAGCAATTTAGTGCAGAGTCGAAAGAATTAGCAAAGCATTTAATGCAATCCAAAAAAGTAGTATTATTAGGTGATGGAAATCGCTATAGTTTAATATTGTTTCAAAAAGCCTTTACCTATTTAGGAATAGATACAGAAATACCTGTGTATTTAGGAAGCGAAGAAGAAGTCATTAATAATCATAAATTAACAAAAGATGACTTAGCTATCCTAATTAGCTTACATGAAAGCTATGAAAGCTTCTTAGAAAATAGAGCATCATTTTATTTAGATGGGAATTTTTTAGAAATAGAAACAAAAGCTAACATTGGTTTTATTGGTCTAGAAGGAACATACCATAATGAACACCTACTATTTGAATATAAAATAGAACAAAATACGTTTGATAGAATAATAAAAGATATCGTTAAACTTATGCAAGAAGCGATGTTAGTTATATTACAACAAAGCAACTTAGATATATTGTTTTAAATGAGAAACAATCCATAATTGCAACTAAATAGTAAAGCATATTATTAGCATATTTCCTCCTATGATTCTATAATATACCGTGTGTGAGAGTATTTAGTTTATCAAGGAGGAAATAGTATGAATCTTTATGATCTACAAGTGTTGAATAATAAAAAGGAGTGGTGTTCCTTAAGAGAGTATGAGAATCAAGTTTTATTAGTGGTGAATACAGCAACAGAATGTGAATTTACAGAACAGTATGATGACTTAGAAGAGCTATATTTGAAATATTGCGATAAAGGATTTGTCGTATTAGACTTTCCTTGTAATCAATTTGGCGAACAAGCACCAGGAACATTAGAAGAAATCTTATCATTTTGTGCAGATACGTACGGGGTTAGTTTTCCACAATTTGATAAAATAGAAGTTAATGGGCCTAATGAAGCACCACTATATACGTATTTAAAAGAAAAACAAGATGTAACGCTTTCAAAAAGAATCGATTGGAATTTCACTAAATTTTTACTGGATCGCAAGGGTAATGTGATTCATCGTTTTGAACCATTAGTTAAACCAAGTGAAATAAAAGAGTATATTGAGCGATTATTATAATTAATAATAAAAAAACATGTTCTAAAATTGAAAATATAGCACATGTTTTTTTATTTTCTATTATACTATGTGTATATAAATTAATTAAGGAGGAATTATATGGGATTTCCAAAAGGATTTTTATGGGGTGGCGCTACAGCTGCCAACCAATATGAAGGAGGTTATCTTTCTGGCGGTAAAGGTTTAAGTACGTTAGATGCAATTACAGGAGGAAGCCATACAAAACCACGTATGATTACGTATAAAACAAAAGATGGAGAAAAAGTAAGCTGTACTAGAGATCAAGCATTGCCAGAAGGAGCAGTAGGATACGTAGACCCAGATACATACTACCCTAGTCATGTAGCTACAGATTTCTATAATCATTATAAAGAAGACATTGCATTATTTGCAGAAATGGGATTCAAATGTTTTAGAATGTCTATAGCTTGGTCAAGAGTTTGTCCTAAGGGAACAAAAGAGATTAATGAAGAAGGATTAGAATTCTATGATAAAGTATTTGATGAATTAATTGCAAAAGGGATTGAACCTGTAGTAACAATTAATCATTTTGATATTCCAATGTTTTTAGCAGATGAATATGATGGATGGTTACACAGAGATGTTATTGAATACTTTGAATTCTTCTGTGAAACATTGTTTAAACGTTATAAAAATAAAGTTAAGTATTGGATGACCTTCAATGAAATTAATTTCTTAAGAAGTTGGACACAAATTGGTATTCATAATAATGATGATCAAGCAAAATACCAAGCAGCTCATAATTTATTTGTAGCTAGTGCCAAAGTAGTAAAATTAGGTCATAGTATTAACCCAGACTTTAAAATTGGGATGATGATTGCTTATATTCCAAGTTATCCAATGTCTTGTAAACCAGAAGATGTTATGGAAGCAGTACAATTCAATAGAGAACAAGAATTCTATATGGATGTACAAGTAAAAGGCTACTATCCGGCTCATAAAATAAAAGAATTTGAAAGAAATGGTGTTGTTATTAAGAAAGAAGCAGGAGATGATGAAATCATTGCTGAAGGTGTAGTAGACTATATTGGATTTAGTTATTACATGTCAACAGTATCAGCATCAGATCCAGAAAATGTTAAATATGTTGGCGGAAATCAAATGCCTGCAGTTAAAAATCCATACCTACAAGAATCGGATTGGGGATGGGCAGTAGATCCATTAGGACTACGTATTTCATTATGCAAACTATACGATCGTTATAATGTTCCATTATTTGTAGTAGAAAATGGATTTGGGGCAGTAGATCAAATGGAAGAAGATGGAACAGTAAATGATGAGTATCGTATTGATTACTTTAAGAAACACGTTGCAGCTATGAAAGACGCTATTACCTTAGATGGTGTTGATTTAATGGGTTATACTCCTTGGGGATGTATTGACTTAGTATCTGCTGGAACTGGAGAAATGAAAAAACGCTATGGTTTCATTTATGTTGATATGGACGATACAGGAAATGGAACATTAAAACGTAGTAAGAAGAAATCTTTCGATTGGTACAAAGAATGTATTAACTCAAATGGTGAGAAATTATAATAAGAAAAGCAGAAGATATTTTTCTTCTGCTTTTATAATTGTTCAATGATTACAGTTGTTCCCGTAGCGACAACACCAATCATATTATTCTGAAATGTAATATATTTGACATCTACTCCTAATAAGGCATTTCCACCTTTAACAATAGAATTGATAACCATGGATCTAACAGCGTGATCTTTAGCGATTTCTAGTTTTGATTGAAAAGCATTAGATTTAGTACCTAAAGTATCAGACCAAGAAGCAGTAAATTCACTTAGAAATCCGGTTCCTAAAACAGTTTCACCACTAACAATACCTTTATACTCTACAATTTTATAACCATCGAAATTAATCCCAGTAGTTAATGTATGATTATTAATATCTGCTTCCGTAATACTATTTAATAGTTTAGTATATTTTTCTTGATATTCTTTCTCTTCCATTGTGTTTTGAATAGTACCTAAATATTGAATAATATACTCTTGTGATTCTATAGTGAAATTCTTATCTATCATTTCTTGTTGAATTCTATTTCTAATCTTATCTAGTGCTTCAATATTTTCATATTTAACTCTAACAGAAAAATTTTCTAAAGAATCATAACATTTTCCACATATTTCTTTTTCCCCGTGTAGGAAATAAGAAACATTATTAAAACCACCAGTCTTCTTACCACAATTTAAACATGTTGCCATAAATAAATCCTCCCATGTAATTAATTATAACGAAAGTAATTATGATTATCTATAAGAAACTGTACAATTCAATCTAATTGTTAAGTATTGTAGAATGATATAAAGAAAAGGAGTTTATCATATGTTTAGTATAAAAGAATATATAAAAAAACAAGAAACATATAAAATTATAAAAGCAATACTTTTTTTTATACTGATTATCTTATTGTTAATAGCGATAGTAGCGTATATTAGAGCTGATAATGATAAAAGAAGAGGGCAACTACTTTTCTTCATGTTACAATACGTAGCTATGTTAGCGTTAATGTTAGTGTCTGTTTTTGTGAAACGAAAGTGGGATATAAAAATACCAATATTATTAGATGCAAGTTTTGTGACTGTTGGTTTTTGTGCTTTTATTTTAGGAGATGTAGTCAATTTATATGGACATATTTATCTTTGGGATAATTTTATTCATTTCTTATCGGGAATGGTAATTGCCTTAGTAGGTTATTTCATAATTAATGTGGCAGTAAAACATGAACGGATTACTGTTAGCTTAAGTCCATTGTTTCTTTGTATTGCAATAGTATTATTCGCTGTATCTTTAGCTGCTATTTGGGAGATGGGGGAGTATATTTACGATGATATCTTTGAAACTAATACCCAGCAGTTTATGGAAAATACGACAGAAAGTATTATCAACGATGAAGATATTCCTTTAGAAGGGCATGAGGCATTAAAAGATACAATGCATGACTTAATGTTAGATTTAGCTGGATCTCTGATAGTAAGTGTTGGTGTATATAAATATGAAAAAAGGGAGAAAATACCTCAAAATAAGTAAAAAGGATATGTTATGTTCATATTCTTTTATTATACTTGTAGAAAAATGTTGGAAATAGTGGATAACATTTAAAAAAAGTAGTAATATATCTTTTATCACAAAGTATATATATAATATTAAAGTTTAATGAAGGGGGATCATTATGCCAATTCTAAAGAAGATGGATTCATATTTTGGAAAAGAACGATTAAATAAATTAAAGAAAGTTTTACTAAGCATAGTAATAGCTTTATCAATAGGAACGCTATGGCGTATCTTTAAAGTAGTAGACGACCCAGAACGTAGACAAAGATTGATTTTTTATATGATTCAATATGTAAGTATGATATTGGTTTTATTTGCAGCAACTTTCGTAAGGAAACGATTTGACTTTAATATTCCAATTATATTAGAAGCTTCATTCGTAATCTTTGCGTTTTGTGGGTTTATTTTAGGGGATGTATTTGATTTTTATGGTAAAATTCCTATTTGGGATGATATATTGCATACATTATCTGGAGTCATATTAGCAGTTGTTGGTCTAGTTGTTATTGGGGCATTTGTTAACTCGCAAAAAATACCAATTTCATTAAGTCCTTTATTTGTTAGTATTGCCGTTATACTTTTCTCTTTATCTTTAGGAGCACTATGGGAAATAGGAGAATATCTTTATGACGATGTAATGGGAACTAATACCCAACAATTTATGAAGTCAACATCAGGAACACTTACTGATGAAGAAGACATACCTTTAGAAGGACATGAAGCATTAGAAGATACAATGATGGATTTAATACTTGATTTTGGTGGGGCAGTTGTTGTCGCAACAACATATTATATTTATGAAAAAGTAAAAGGAAAAAGTCCATTAATAGATGAAACTAGTAATTGATAAAGTTACTAGTTTTTAATTTGACATATAATAACTATTCAATTATTCTTAAAATATAGTCTTGACTCTCCATTGCGCTGGAGGGTGTAAAATATAAATGGAGGTAGAAACAGTGTATAAAATAGGAGAATTTTCGAAAATAACGAATCTAACAGTTAAAACATTACATTATTATGATGAGGAAGGAATACTCAAGCCCTCACAATATTTAGAAAATGGCTATCGTTTATATAGTAATGAAGATTTTAAAATAGCTAAAAGAATTGTATTATTACGTGATTTAGATTTTTCAATACGAGAGATAAAAGATGTTTTAACGAATGTAGAAACAGATGAAGATTTACAATATTTTCTAAAAGAAAAACAAGAAATGATAGAAGATAAAATCAATAATCAAAAACAATTATTAAAAAGATTAGATTCCTATTTACTTCCAAATATATCTAAAGGAGAAAAGACTATGACGTATCAAATGGAAATTAAAGAATTTGAAGCTGATGAAGTAGCGACAATCCGTTTTGTAGGTAGTTACCAGACTATGGGAGAGTATCTAGGGAGAATATATAAATATTTAAAATCAAATACTGCAGGAGCTCCCTATGTTTGTTATCATGATGGAGAATATAAAGAAGCAGCAGATATTGAAGTATGTGTACCTATAAAGAAACACGTTTCAGGAACTAAAGAAATAAAAGTATTACCAAAAATTAAAGCACTAGTAACAACGCATATTGGACCATATGACAAATTAAACCTTGCTTATAAAGCGATATTAGATTATGCGAAAGATAATAATATAGAAATTAATTGGCCAAGTAGAGAAAGATATATCAAAGGTCCAGGAATGGTTCTAAAAGGTAATCCAGAAAAATATGTGACAGAAATCATTATTCCAATTACGAAGTAAAGGGACTTTTAATCAAAAGTCTCTTTTATTTGAAATTGATAATGTCATATTTTTGTCTTATAATGGACATAATGGGAGTGTTATAAGGGGGTAAACATGATTATTTATTATATTAATTTAATAGTATTAGCGATATTTCTAATTTCATATATTCAAGATCGAAGAAAGTTAATAAATGGTTTTCTATTTATTGTTTTAGGATTATGTACAGCAGGATCTTTTGCCTTTTACGCATTTTCAACAAATAATAGTATTTTAGTACTTATTGTAGCAATATTAACTATGGGGCTTATTCTAATGATGGCTTTTGGTTTGTTCATTATCATGATTGTCTCCTTTATTAATGCTAGAGTTTTGATTAAAAAAGAGGGAAGAAAATTAACTAACTTCTTAAGATTATTTGTTGTATTAGGTATCTTCTTTTGGGTATTTCTCAATATGCTTAACTTACAGGGACCTATTCTTTCTACTATTTTATCGGTTTTATTAACAATTATAAATGTAGTAGGCGTATATATATTAAT
>JBKEBJ010000101.1:0-6427 GCA_047973105.1 Coprobacillaceae bacterium
AAAGCAATTTGGTCAAAGATGTGTTTAATGAATATTGCGAAGTCTGGATTCTTTTCATCAGATCGAACAATAAAAGAATACGTTAATGATATTTGGAAACTAGAACCATTAGACTTTTAAGAATGAAAGATAACTTTCATTCTTTTTGTAAGAGGGAGGAAACATGAACTATATTTCATCATGTATGCAAGCGAATGCGATACATTTATCATTAATAGAAATACAAGTAAGTAAAGCGTATTATGGGGGACAAATAGATACTTTTTATATACGAGAAAAGAATCAAAAGTTATGTCTGTTACCTATACGAAGAGATAGAGAAGATGCCGAGTATTGTTATTATCAAGCAGAGTTTACAATAGATATTACTAAAATATATGATATTTTAGATAGTTATGGATTAACTGTTGTATTAGAATATCAAAAGCTAATTCATATGGTGGATTTTGATACAATATTTTATTATGTTGGTAATGATTTAGGAACTTGTTATAAGCCAAATCAAACAACATGGAAAGTATGGGCTCCAACAGCTTTAGATATCTTAGTGTGTATTCACCAAGATAATGAAAGTCATAGTTATCCAATGAGGAAAAATATTTCAGGAGTATTTTCGATAACATTATTTGGTGATTATGATGGGGTTAAATACACATATTTAGTAAATCATAATTATAGCTATGTAGAAGTATTAGATCCTTATACCTATAGTTCTACAAGTAACGCTAAAGAATCTGTTGTCATTGACCTTAATAAATGTATTCAAAATACTAAAAAATCAACATTGAAAAGAATGATAAAACAAACAGAAGCAATTATTTATGAAGTTAGTATTCGTGATTTTACACAAGATATCGAGTTCTCTAACAAGGGAAAATATTTAGGAATGGTGACAACAGGATTACAAACAAAAGAAGGGAATAAAGCAGGAATTGATTATATAAAAGAGTTAGGTGTTACACATGTTCAAATTATGCCAATGTATGATTTTGCGACAGTTGATGAAAATCAACCAGAAGTATTATATAATTGGGGCTACGATCCTTTACAATATGGTGTTCCAGAAGGTAGTTATAGTAGTGATGTAAATAATCCTTACACAAGAGTTATCGAATGCCAACAAATGATTACAACATTTCATGAACATGGTATACGAGTAGTTATGGATGTAGTTTATAATCATATGTATGATACAAAACAATGTGCATTTGAAAATTTAGTACCAGGCTATTTCTTTAGACGTAATGAAAGTGGGGAACTAAGTAATGGAACATGGTGTGGTAATGATGTAAATACAAGTGCATCAATGGTAAGGAAATACTTAGTGGATATGAGTAAACGTTGGACAGAAGTATATGGTATTGATGGATTACGATTTGATTTGATGGGAATCGTTGATAATAAAACACTACAAGAAATTCATAAAGCAAGTTATCAATTAGATACTAATTTTATAATGTATGGCGAAGGTTGGAATATGGATACATTATTACCTATTGAAGAAAAAGGGATACAAGAAAATCATCAACAAATACCAATGATTGGCTTTTTCAATGATATATTCAGAGATAAATTAAAGGGATTAAGTGATGATAGTAATCTACATGATAAAGGTTATTTCTCAGGAAATATGTATAACACTGAAATGTTATGTCAATGTTTGAAAAACAACAGTCGATATAGTCATGTAAGTCAATCTATCAATTATACTGAATGTCATGATAATGCGACTATCTTTGATAAATACAGTATTTCTAATGCTGAAGAAAATGAGATTCTTCGTATGCGAAGACAAAAACTATTAACTATGGTTTGTATTCTTGCGCAAGGGATACCTTTCTTGCATAGTGGACAAGAGTGGTATCGAACAAAAAATGGTATTACCAATTCTTATAATAGTAATGGCGATATTAATAAAATTGATTGGGAACGTGTAGATAAATACCAAGAAGATATTTTAGATATAAAACATATCATCCAAATACGTAAAGACAATCCAGGATTCTGGTACATTAATAATGAGGATGTAGAAAAGAATATAGAATTAGAAGTATTTAATCATCAAATGGTAAAATATACAATGCATCAAGAAGATGGAGAATATGAGAAATTAATAGTTTATATTAATGGATCTAATGAAACCCACCCAGTTTCTATCAATGAAAACTATGAAGTCTTATATAATGATACAAATTCTACGAAAATAGTTGAAATCACACCAGTTTCAATGGTATTATTAGGGATACGGAAATAAAGAAGGTGAAATCATGAAATTGGTAGTTGGATTAGGTACTCCGGGAAAAGAATATGAAAATACAAGACATAATTGTGGGTTCATGGTAATTGATGAAATAGCGAAACAATTAGCAGTAGAAGTAAACCAAAACAAGTGTAAAGGATTGTATGTAAAAACCAAATATAAAGGGGAAGATATAATCTTGTTAAAACCCCAAACATTTATGAATCTTTCAGGAGAATCTGTACGCCAATGCATGGATTTCTTTAAGATAGATAAAGAAGATGTTATCGTTATTTACGATGATTTAGATATGCCTACTGGTAAATTACGTTTACGTAATTCTGGTGGTGCAGGTGGACATAATGGAATAAAAAGTTTGATTCAACATTTAGGTGGACAAGATTTCAAAAGAATACGTGTTGGAATTGATCGTCATCCGTATATTAAAGTTGTAGATTATGTTTTAGGGAAATTTTCTAAAGAAGAACAAGACGCTATTACTAAAGGAATTAGTTTAGCGTCTGATGCAGTACTAACATATATTGAAAAAGACTTTACTACGGCAATGAATCAATATAATTAGAGGTGGGTTATGGAAAAGATACTAAAATTATTACAAGATAACGTTGCCTATCAAGCTTTATTGAAAGGCAAAGGAGATTTAGTAATTAATCAGATTAGTGATGAAGCACTTTTATACGCAAGTGCTTTTTTGTCGTTAGATCAAGATATGGTTATTGTGAAAGCCAATCAATATGAAGCAAATCTTTTATATCAAGAAATTAAATCTTTATTACATGAGAGTTGTCTATTCTTTCCTGTAGATGAATCAATGCGTATTGAAGCTTTAGCTGCTTCTCCAGAATTATTAGGGGAACGTATTAATACAATGTATAAATTAACACAAGATAAACATCATTTATTAGTGACACATACACACGCTATTATTCGTCATGTTCCTAGTAAGGAAGTATTTAATGAATATTGTTTATCATTAAAGATAGGACAACAAATAGACATATATGAATTACAGAAACGATTAATGCAGGCTGGATATCAACATACAAGTAGAGTCGATTCCCCTTTTTACTTTTCTAAAAGAGGTGGAATTATTGATGTCTATTCAATGCAATATGATTATCCATTACGTATTGAATTCTTTGATGATGAGATTGATGATATTCGCTTCTATGATGTATCTTCTCAAAGAACGATGTCACATGTTAAAGATATAACTTTAATTCCCGCAAGTGATATTCTTTATAAAGAAGATGAGGTAGGTAGTGTTATTGAACAAATAGATGATCTTCATTTTGATCATCGTTCATCAATTGATGAAGAATATGTAGATGCTTTAGATAGCACAATAGAACTAAATAAAGAAGCTTTTCGCAATCATGATACGAGTTACTCAATGTATGGTTATTTTGGTTTGTTTGATACGATTAGTCATATTTTAACGTATGTAAACAACCCATTAATTATATTATCAAGCCAAGAAGATATTAATTTTCAATTCAAAAACTATGTAGAAGAAAATCATTATTATTATCAAGAATTACAAAGTATTGGTAAAACCTTACAAGGATTACCTTTGTACCATGATTTATATACAGTACTTCCCAAAAAACATATGAATACAAAAAGCTTTGCAACAAGTAATAAGGATACTGTATTTAATACTAGACAAGTGTTCTTACATCAAGATAAAGAAGAGATGATTGTTAAACAAATACAAGAATATTTAGAATTATTAAATATTATTATTTGTTTAGAAAACGAACATCAAATGAAGTTGATTATTGAGTTATTAGAACGTCATCAATTATCATACACTCTAATTGGAACAACAGAAGAAATATATGAAGGTATTAATATCTATGTTGGTAATATTCCAACAGGTGTAGAATTAGTAGATGAACATGTTGTCATTTTAACTGCTAAAGAACTATTCATTAGTAATAATCCTAAGAAAACTAAATACTTTAGATATAAAAACGCTAAAGTATTAAAAGATTACCAAGAATTAAACGTTGGTGATTATGTTGTTCATGATAGTCATGGGATTGGTCAATATTTAGGAATTAAAACCTTAGAAGTAAAAGGTTTTCATAAAGACTATTTGTATGTTGCTTATGCGGGTGATGATACACTATATATTCCAGTGGAACAGTTTAAACTAATTCGTAAATATGCTTCCTCTGATGGAAAAGCTCCAAAAGTTCATAAACTTGGTAGCTCGCAATGGCAAAAAACAAAACAAAAAATTCGTGCTAAAGTAGATGATATTGCGGATAAACTAATTGAAATATATGCGGCTAGAATGCATCAACCAGGTTTTGCCTTCAAACCAGATGAAGAATTACAAATCCAATTTGAAAATGCCTTTGGTTATGATTTAACACCAGATCAACAACGTTCAGTTGATGAAATTAAAGAAGATATGGAAAAGCCTCAACCAATGGATCGATTGTTATGTGGAGATGTCGGATTTGGGAAAACAGAAGTCGCATTACGTGCTGCTTTTAAGGCAATTATTTCGAATAAACAGGTTGCTTTTCTATGTCCAACTACAATTCTTTCAATGCAACATTATAAAACGATGAAACGACGTTTTGAAGGCTTCCCAGTTACTATTGCTTTATTAAATCGTTTTACTTCATCAAAACATAAAAGACAAATATTAGAAGATGTAAAAGATGGTAAGATAGATATTTTAGTAGGAACACATCGTATCTTATCAAAAGATATTCAATTTAAAGATATTGGTTTATTGTGCGTAGATGAGGAACAACGTTTTGGAGTAAAACAAAAAGAACAAATTAAAGAATATCGAAAAACGATTGATGTATTAACATTAACGGCGACACCCATTCCTCGAACTTTACAAATGTCACTAATGGGAATTCGTGGATTATCACAAATTGAAACCCCACCAAAAGATCGATTACCAGTACAAACTTATGTCATTGAGAAAAATCCAATGTTAGTTAAACAAGTAATTGAAAGAGAATTAGCTCGTAATGGACAAGTTTTCTATTTATATAATCGTACTAGTGAAATCGCTAATGTTGCCTATCGTTTATCATTAACAATTCCAAATGCGAATGTTGCAGTCGGACATGGTCAAATGAGTAAAGAAGAATTAGAAGATGTAATGTTACGATTTGTGAATAAAGAATTTAATGTCTTAGTCTGTACAACAATTATTGAAACTGGAATTGATATTCCCAATGCGAATACAATCATTGTTGAAGATGCAGATCGTTTTGGTTTAAGTCAGTTATACCAAATCAAAGGGCGAGTAGGGCGTAGTGATCGTGCTGCTTATGCATATTTACTATATAATGCCCAAAAACAAATGAGTGAAGAAGCATCTAAACGTTTAAAAGCGATCAAAGAGTTTACTGAATTAGGTAGTGGTTATAAGATTGCGATGCGTGATTTAGCGATTCGTGGTTCTGGTGATATTTTAGGTGGTCAACAAGCTGGTTTCATTGATTCGATTGGATTTGAAATGTATATGCGTATCTTACAAGATGCTTTAGATGAAAAAACTGGTAAGACTAGCGAACCAGAAGAAGAAATAACAAGTGTTAATGTCAATGTTGATGGTTACATCCCACAAGATTATGTTTCTAGTGATATGGAAAAATTAGAATTATATCAACGTTTAGAAACAGTTAAAACTCTAGAAGGAGTAGCACATCTTACAGACGAGTTTAAAGACTTCTATGGTAAGTTACCAAAAGAAGTCATAACCCTGATAGATAAACGTAAGTTTGATATTCTATCAAATCATCAATATATTGAAAATATCGAGGATGTCCTAAATACTATTAAAATTACTTTCACACCAAAATATAGTGAAATAGTTGATGGGAATCTCTTATTTGAATTAGTTAACACAGGTTTTCCTAACGCTACATTCAAAACCATAAATAAGAAGATAACAATCACTCTTCCCAAAAATGAAGGTTGGTTAACAAATAGTAATCAATTATTAATATCCTTATTTGATGATGGTGATAGCCAAGGAAACACGAACTAAAATAGAACATATTATGACTATAAACCTTAAATGTTAATATGCGTTGCTTGTAGCAACGCATAAGTTTTCATACAATAGCGATAACAACTGAAAGAGAGGAGGTTATCCCTAATGTTAAATGAAAATATTAAAGCAAT
>JBKEBJ010000121.1:0-2599 GCA_047973105.1 Coprobacillaceae bacterium
TTCAAAATCTTATCAAAGAATTACAAATAGAAGATATCAAAAATGATTAAAACACAAAAAATAATACTTCTTATTTTATTAATTTGTTTAGGGGATGTGTACCTGCATCAAATGAGAATATTGTGTACTTAGAAGAAAAACAATTACAAAATATCTTAATAGAAAAAGAAGTAGTATATATACTTTGGTCGAGAAAGTTGTTCTAGTTGTCAGATATTCTTTCCTAAATTGGAAGAGTATATAGAATCTAATAATCAACAATTATATATCTATGATACGGATAAAAGAAAAAAGATGCAGATATCATAAGTGTTTTAGAACAGTATGATACCATTATTGTTCCGACCATTGTTAAGGTAGAAAAAGAAGTAAATAAAACGTTTAAAGTAGAAGAAGAAATTGATATCCACAATGAGAAGGAAGTGGAGTCGTACATAGAAAGTATTTTTAATAAATAGTGTGTAAAGGATAAAAATGAATTTTATCTTTTGGGAAGGATAAAAAATGAAAAAGAGATATAAAAAACTGTTTGCATCTTTACTTGTGTTTCTACAGATATTTTCTATTATAGGAAATATTCATGTAACACCAATAAGTGCAGAAGATAATTATGAATTTCAAATTTCAGAAGATGGCGAAACACCTACTGATTGTGATTCAATCTATGATGTTACATACAGGTTTAAAAAAGAAAGACAGCCTGTTGATTTAGTTATTGTTCAAGATGCTAGCGGAAGTTTCGTTAACAATATTGACAATGTAAAAGTTGCATTAAATGAAATAATTGATACCTTGGATAGTACTGTTGATAGAGTACAATTTACATCCTATAAAGGATATTCAAAAAATTATAGTGTAAGGGAAAAAAATCCTACTCAATATTTTCCAGGAAAATATTGAGATGTTAGTTCTGCAAAAAGTACAGCACTTACTAATTCACAAATCCTAAATAATTCTTATGGATTAATGGGATTATCAGGAAATACATTTGAAAACTATCTTGATAGTTTTGAAAATGTTACAAAAGCAGATTTAACAAGTGGTAAGTATAATTTGGTGAGTGCAACAGTAACAGACGCTCATAAATTAAAAGTAGAAACAACAACATTAACTAATAACTTTTCAAATATAAAAAGTGATATTAATAATTTAAAAGCAGAAGGGTCTACACCAACTGCTACAGGATTAAAAAATGCATTAGAAAGTTATGAGGAAAATAAAGGAAATACAGATGGTAGAAATACTATTTTCTTATTAATTACGGATGGAGTTGCTAATGTAGATGTAGATGGAGTACATTATGGTGGAGGAACTTTTAATGAAGCTAATTCAATACAATTATTTAAATTTAGTGATTTAACAGCAGACAAGAAACCAATAAATGCAAGCAAACTATTCTATATTGATGTACTATCAGAGCTTGAAAATGTTTCAGCATTGCCCGATGTTAGTGTAGAAGCAAATAAAGTTAAGTCAAAAGGCTACACCTTCAATGTCGGTTTCTTTAACAACTATAAAAATGGTCCAATATCATCAGAGGACAGAGAAATATATGATAAGCAAGAAGTATTGGACTATGTAAATGGTAGTACCAGTGTTATGCCAGCGCCAAAGTACGCTAGTTATAATAGCGATTATTTAATACCGACTGCAGCTAAACATATGGAAACTTGGGCATCTAGTGATGGATTTTATTTACCAGTTCTTAATGATGATGGTTCAATTGATAGTTTCTTGGACGAAATGGTTCGACAAACGTTAAATCAAATAGATAATTCTTATATTAATATGAATGTTCATTCAAGTTTATCAATTGTTGAAAATTCATTGAAGTTAACAGAGCAACCAGTAGGCAATACTACATCACCTAAGTTTGAAGGAAATGAGCTTACTTGGCCAATGAGCGTAGGAGCACCTGCAGGAGATTATGAGATAACATTTAAGGTACGTGGAACTACAAAAGGGAATTATGGAATTACTGTTTCAGGCATACAAAATGGAGTGTCAATTAATGAATCGAAAGATGTTAATATCACATCTATTGAAGGGTGTCGACCATTAACACCAGAAAAATCAGTATCCGATACAGATGGAAGTAGGGAAACAAACAACTTAGAATTAGTGAATCGAAATGATACATTTAATTGGTATATTCAATATGCGTTTCCTACATATACAGATGGATGGGATGAAGTTGTATTAACGGATAGTATTCATGAGTTTTTGAAATTAAATGGAAATGAAATTCAAATAAAGGATACGACAGGATTAACTGATGCGGAAGATTTCTTATCAGCACCAGATATTTCTAATACATTATGGAATAACCAAACAACAAATAATGATATAAAAATAGAATTATTAAAAGATACAGACTATACTTGGTTAAGTGATAAAACAATTACAATTATTGTACCAACTAAAATCAAGGATACAGTAACTAATGCAGAATTAAGAGATTGGATATCTGCAAATACTACTATTCCAAATACTGGTAAAATTAATGTGACAACATTAAATCATGGTAATTTTGACATAGATAGTAATCTAGCGGAAGTAAAACCAATAATACCAGCACTTGAAGTTCCAACAATAAATA
>JBKEBJ010000069.1:0-5673 GCA_047973105.1 Coprobacillaceae bacterium
TTTCATTTTATCATTTAATTGTTTATAATTCATAAGGAGCTCCTTTTCGTCGGGTGAGCTCCTTTAGTATATCAAAAAAAGCCGCACCTTGTGGTGCGGTTGAAATTTCAATTAAGGAAAACACTATTCATATGGTATGAATAGTGTTTTTTTTATAATTTAATAAATCCTTGTAACCAATTTCTTTCTTCTAAAGATAAATATGGAGATAGTTTTTCAAATACATTAACATGATATTGACGTAATTGGTTGATTTCATCCTCATTCATCATCGAGTAATCAATAGCGTCAACATCAATAGGACATAATGTAATTGTTTCAAAACGTAAAAATTGTCCATATTCATTTTCTTCATCAGGAACACATAGTAATTCATTTTCTAAACGAATACCATGTTTTCCTTCTTTATAAATACCTGGTTCGTCTGTTGTAATCATTCCTACTTCTTGAATACTAATGGGTGGCAATCCTGGACGATTACTTGGTCTAAAACCATTAGGTCCTTCATGAACATTTAAGAAGTGTCCAACTCCATGACCAGTACCACAACGATAATCTAAACCATATTCATAAACAACACCTCTAGCTAATAGGTCTAAAGTGATACCTGCTGTACCATGCAAGAATTTTGCGTTTTGTAAGCGTAACATCGATTTTAATGTAATAGTGAAGTCACGACGTTCTTCATCACTAATAGGACCTAATGCAAAGGTTCTAGTAATATCTGTTGTTCCATCTAAATATTGTCCACCAGAATCAATTAATAATAATCCTTCTGGTTTAATAACTTTATAATTTTCTGGTGTTGCTTTGTAATGCATTAAAGCAGCGTTTTCTTTATAGCCACAAATAGTATCAAAACTTAAATCATAGAATAAATCTTGTTCTTTACGATAGTTTTCTAGTGTTTGTGTTACTGATAGTTCATCCATGTCGATTTTACCAATATTATTTTTAAGCCAATACATAAATTTTGTCATGGCAACACCATCTTTAATATGAGCGTTTATTGTGTTTTTAATTTCAATATCGTTTTTAATAGCTTTGAAATTTTGACTAGGGTTATAACTATCGACAATAGATGTTATAATATTCTTATAGATAGAATAGTTAACAGAGGAACTATCTAATAATATTTTCCCTGTTAATTGTTTTACATCCTCATAAATATCATTATATTCTTTAACTATAATATTTTCTTGTTGTAAGATGACTAATTCTTCTTTTGTTAAAGTATCATTTTGAATATACAATTTAGCGTCATTACGACCTACAATCGCATATGTTAACATAGTAGGGTTACAATCAATATCTTTTCCACGAATGTTAAATAACCAAGCAATATCATCTAATGTAGTTAAAACGTGATAATCACAATCTCTCATTTCCTCTCGAACACGAGATAATTTATCTGTTCTTGATTCTCCACAATATTTAATATCATATAGGAAACCATTTTCTTTACTTAGTGTTGGTCGATCAGTCCAGATTTCAGATACTAAATCATATTCAAAAATAATATTCTCTACATCTAATGTCAATACTTCTTTTGCAGACAGCACACGACCATCAAAACCAACTGTTTTAACATTTTGTTGATGAATGTATTCCTTTAGTGTAGGAACATTAGGTAAACCCATTTTCATTATTTTAATTTCTGTTCCTTCAACTTGTTTTTCGGCTTGAATGAAATAACGTCCATCTACCCATAAACAAGCTTCTGACATTGATACTACAAGTGTACCAGCTGAACCTGTAAATCCAGACATAAACTCACGAGCTTTAAAGTACGTTCCTACATATTCACTTTGGTGAAAATCAGAAGTAGGAACAATATACATATCAATATTATGTTGTTGCATTAAACTACGTAGTGCTTTTATATTCTCTTGAATCATAATTACCTCCTTATAAAAAATATACTGTAACCATATCATTTATATAGCTTTTATTCAAATACTTTAGAAAATAAATTAAAAGATAAATTAAAGGTAAATAATTGTAAAAAAAGGGAATAACAACAGTAGTTGATATAAATTATTAACAATAATTCAGAAGATAAAAGACAAATTTCAAAGAAGTGTCGATTAACTATTTATCAATAAAAAAAGAAGGTAAAAATTTGTAAAAAGTTTCAAATGTATTAATTGCATTTTAAATATTTAAGAGTATACTAATATCAGTTAGAAGAGGAGAGTGGTCATAGTGGAAGATATGATTCGAAAATTAGTTGATGTGGATCGCAATTGTACAAAACGTGTTGAAGCAGCTAAACAAAAGAAATTAGATGTACAAAAGAATCTTAGTCAACAAAGACAAGAGATATATGATTCTTTCATTAAAGAACAACAACAAAAGATAGACGAGCATAGAAAAAAGCTTGAGAAAATGAATATCGAAGAAGAAAATAAATTAAAAGCAATATATGATACCAAGCTACAAAATCTAGAAAATGTTTATCAAGAAAATAAAGAAACTTGGATTACACAAATTGTGGAAAGATGTTTACAGTAAGAGGGTGGAACTATGGGATTAGCTGGAAATGCATTATGTGCAAAGGCACAGGCAATGTATGGAGCGCGCGTTTTACCAGAAGAATATGCAGACCTTTGTAGAAAACAATCGGTTAGTGATATCGTAAACTTTTTAAAACAACAACCAAATTACAAAGAGGTATTCGCAGATGTGAATTCTCATGTTGTTCATCGACAACAGGTAGAAGAATTATTAGACAAGAACTATTTTATGCAATGTAGTAAGTTGATACGTTATGCGCCAAAAGCACAACAACCCTTCTATATACATGAAATTATGTATTTAGAAGTAACTATCTTAGTTGATAAAATTATGTACTTAAGTAATCAAAAAAAAGATGTCTTCGCTATTTCAGTTCCTGATTATATTGCGAAGAAAATGAGTTTTGATGTCTATGGATTAATTCCTATTACTTCCTTTGATGGATTAAAACAACATGTAAAAGGAACAAAGTATGAAGATATTATAGTAGGTTTTGATTTTACTGGTAGAATTGATTTTAATACATTAGAAAAACAATTGATACAATTATATATAGATAGATATATAAGTATTATTAAAGATCGATTTAAAGGAGATATTCAAAAACAACTCATTGATATATTAAGTACTTCTCTTGAACTACAAAACATTACACGTATGTATCGATTAAAAAAATACTTTAATGCTTCAATAGAAGACTTAGATAAAATATCTTTTCTAACCTATAAGCGTATGCCAAGTCGTTTATTAGAAGAATTAAAAAATGCAAAAGATATGAAAACATTTATGAAATTATTATCCAATTCACGTTATCGAATGAAAGTGACAGACGATGAATTTATATATATGGAACATGATGTTGAGGAAGTTGAAGGTAAGTTAGCGAAGAAACATTTACATTTCTCCGATAAAGCACCGTTGGTGTATTTAGCTTATTGTACACTTCAAAAAATAGAAGTGAATAATTTAAAACATATTATTGAGGGTATCCGTTATCAAAAAGATGCCAGCAGTATAGAAGAGATGTTAATTTATGTGTAAGGAGGAATATAGATGGCAGTAGTAACCACACATTTATTTAATATTTCCTTTTCTCATCAAGATTTAATGAAAGTACTAGTTAAAATAGAAGCTTTATCTGATTCGATTTTCCCTCAAGATGCTAAGAAAATTGCATCTAATGTTAAAGGCGTATCAGTGATAGAAGAAGCAAATCCATATAACGATATACTTGATGATTTATATCACCTATGCGATATCTTAAATATTGAAAAACCAATGTCTATTAGTGAAGATATCGATAGTAATAAAGAAGAAATACAAGACTTAATTACAAATGTATATAAAGAATTAAATCAAGTGCAAGATGTTAAAGAGAAATTAATAACAGAAAGAGAAGATAACTTAGAAGTTATCCGTGCAATTAAAGAAATTAAAGATGCGAATGTAAATATTGATGATATTCATGAATGCAAGTATTTAACATATCGCTTTGGTAGATTATTAAAAGATCAAGTTGATAAGATACAATATTATCGTGAGTATCCTTTTATCTTTAAAAAAATTCGTGAGGAAGAACAATATGTTTGGCTTATCTATGCTGGTTTAACAACAAATATAAGTGAAATAGATAACATCTTCTATGCTTTATCTTTTGAAGAAATTCATTTACCTGACTTTGTTCATGGAACATTAGAAGAAGCTTACGAAGAATTAGAAGAAGAAAGTAGTGCCATGTTAAAATATATTGAAAAAATGGATTCTTATATTATGAAAATAAAAGAAACATTTAAAGAGAAATTAACCGATGCTTTTATTAGTGCTAATACATTAAAACAGTTATATGACAAAGCAAAGTATGTAGTGGACTTCTCACATAAAGAATCAATATTTGCTTTCTCTAGTTTATCAACGGAACAACTACAAGAAAGTTTAAAAGACATTGAAAGTGTAACATTATTAGAATTACCAAATAACATGTATCAAAATCGTGGTATTGAAGGACCTGTGTTATTACAGAATCATCCGTTTGTACAACCTTTCGAAGGTGTTGTAAAAACAGATACCAGTGCTAAATTTGATGCAACGGCGTTAATCGCTGCTATCATTTTAATTGCTAGTGCGATTTTACTAGGGGATATCGCTGTTGGTTTATTCATATTTGTTATTGGTTTGTTATTAGATACAAAGAAAGAACGAAATATTGGTAGAATTTTAAATCGTTTAGGTATAGCCATAACTATTGGTGGGCTATTAAGTGGAACGATAGGATATCAATGGTCATTATATTCACCAATCTTTACTTTATCATTAAGTAAAGGAATGGCTTTTATCATTTGGATATTTGTTATTATTGGTGCCAGAATAATGATTAAGGGAATACAAAAAATAACTAATAATCAGAAATGATTTAGAAGGGAGATGACACCGTGGCAATATCAAGATTAGATCTGGTAACTATTAATTTTAATAAAGAACATGACGATGAGCTTTTATTAAAAGTATTAGAACATGATAATTTTCATCCTGAACCAGCTTCTAAATTTACAGACAGTGTTGCAGGATTAAGTAATTATAGTGAAGAAAATCCATATGAGGAGATTGTTCAACGCTTAGAGGAAGCGAGTGAAAAATACGGTTTACAGTTAGAAGAAATCGTGATGGAACATGAACCTATTAATAGAATTAAATGTAGAGATTATGTTAATACATTCTTAGAAAAAATAGGTGCCATTGAGAAAGTATATCAAGACTTACAAACCATTATTAGGGAAAATGAAGAAACTATCATTCAATTACAAAATGTAGTAGATAGTGATATTAACTTTGATGATTTATTCTCTTGTAAATATTTACAAATTCGTTTTGGAAAATTACCTCTAGAATACGTAAATAAACTAGCGTATTATAAAACATTACCATTTATCTTTACTTCTTTTAAACAAGATAAACAGTATACTTGGTGTATGTATGTTACAACACCAGCGAATGCACCAGAAATTGATAATATCTTTTCATCCTTATATTTTGAAAGAATCTATATTCCAGATTTTGTACATGGAGAACCAGACTTAGCGATAGCTGAAATTCAAGAAGAAGCTAATATCGCTAGAGAACAATCCGAACAATTAAAACAAAGAATCTTACAAAAATTTG
>JBKEBJ010000208.1:0-4225 GCA_047973105.1 Coprobacillaceae bacterium
GTTGGTTTACAAGATGATGAAGGAAAACTAATTGCTGGTGCACTCTTATTGAAAAAGAAAGTATCATTAAATATGAGTTATTTTTATAGTCCAAGAGGATTTCTAATTGATTTTAAAAATAAAGAATTAGTTACTACTTTTACTACGTATATAAAAGAATTTTTAAAAACACAAAAAGCAATATATTTAAAAGTAGATCCAGAAGTCATTTATCAAGAAATTGATATGGATGGAAATAAAATTGATGGTGGAAAAAATAATTATGATGTCTATCAAACATTGATAGATTTAGGATATCATAATCAAGGGTTTAATGTGTTATTTGAATATAATCAACCTCGTTTTACTTTTAGAAGATATTTTGAAAAATATGATAATATTAAAGCTATTGAAAAAAGTCTATCTAAAACATTTATGAATACTGTTAAAAGAAGTTATAAATATGAACAAGAAGTTGTAGAGGGATTAGATCCAGATTTATTCTATGATTTGGCTAACGAAACAGCCTCTAAAGATGGATTTTCAGCTTTTACCAAGGAATTTTATAATAAATTCTGGAATGTCTTTCATAAGATTGGTAAAGCAAAAATATTCAATGTTGTTGTTTATCCTGATCGCATTCTAGAAAAGAATAAAGTTGAGGTAGAAGAACTTAAATATAAGCTAGAAAATAATGAGTTATCAAGAAAAGCTGCCAGTGACGCTCCTGATGTTATTCGTCGTTTAGAAAAGGATATTAAGACATTTGAGCCCTATGCTGGAAAATATCCTGATGGATATGTTGTTGCCGCATTAATGTGTTCTTATAGCGAACAAGGAATGTATACATTATATTTGGGAAATCGTGACTTAGGATTACATACCTTCTCTATCAATCGTTTATATTATGAAGTAATATTAGATTGTTATGAAAAAGGATTAGTATTCATGGATTTATTTGGAACAATTGGTGATCCTAAATTAAAATATAAGAATCTTGGTTCCTTACATGAATTCAAGCGTAAATTTGGTGATGAATATACTGAATTTATTGGGGAATTTGATATTATTACAAAACCTTTCTGGTATAAAATGTTACCAAAATTACTAAGTATATATCGTAAAATAAGAGGTTAAAAGAACGTTACATAACGTTCTTTTTTAGTATTGATAAAAATAATCTTGACATTATTTATATACAATGTTATTCTGACCATATAAATAATATTGGTCAAATAGGAGAAATGTTATGCCTAAAATATACTCTACAGAAGAACGTAATAATATCATTCATCGTTTAAAAGAAGAATCACGCTTTTGTCTACAAAATTATGGTGTTAAAGGTACTACTGTTGATATGTTGGTAAAACGTGTTGGTATTCCTAAAGGAACATTCTATTTATTTTATAAAACAAAAGAATTACTTCTCTTTGAAGTGTTATTAGAACAACATGAGATTATAGAAAATAATTTATATACTGCTTTACAAGCATTGCATAATAAAGTTAATGTAGAAAATCTAACAACTGTCATATTTGACTTTTATAAAGTCATTGATGAATCTGGTATATTAAAATTATTAACAACTGGCGAAATAGAACTACTACAACGTAAGTTACCTCCTGCGTTAGTACAAGAACATTTAGTTCATGATGCAGATATGATCAACAAAATAGTTGACATATTATCACTTCCTAAAAAAGAGAATATTGAATATTATTCAACTGCCTTTCTTACTCTCTTTTTATCTGTTGTTTATAAAAGAGAAATGGGTCAGGAATACTTTGACGAAGGGTTACGTTTAACAATTCGTGGGTTGGTTATTCAATTAATAGAGTAAATTCTATTTTTTTATATCTTTTTGACCAATTACAATTAATCAGTCAATAAAAAAGGAGAAAAAGTATGTTATATGTTAAAAATCTATCATTTAGTTATCATCAGAAACCCTTTATTGAGGATATGAGTTTTGAAGTTAAAAAAGGAGAAATTTTTGGTTTCCTTGGACCTTCTGGAGCAGGTAAAAGTACTTTACAAAAGATATTAACTGGACAAATTATTACGTATCAAGGACAGGTAAAATTAAATAATATGGAGTGTAAAGAACATGACTCCTCTTTCTATGAAAATATAGGTATCGATTTTGAATTTTCTACATTATATGAAAAGCTAACTGCTCGTCAAAACCTTACTTTCTTTCGCACACTATATTCAAAAAAAGGAGAAGGAATAAATACTCTTCTATCAAAAGTAGGTTTACAAAATGATGCAGATAAAAAGGTTTCTGATTATTCTAAAGGAATGCGTTCAAGACTTAATTTTATTAAAGCTTTATTACATGATCCAGATATTCTTTTTTTAGATGAACCTACTAGTGGGCTAGATCCAACTAATAGTAAAATCATGAAAGAATTAATTCTTAAAGAGAAAGAAAATGGTAAAACAATTTTTATAACAACGCATAATATGCAAGATGCAAGTGAACTATGTGATCGTGTTGCTTTTATTGTTGATGGAAACATTAAAGCTCTAGATACTCCTCATAATCTAATCATGAGTAAAGGAGCTACAAAACTAACATATACTTTTAATGATATGAATGAAATACGTAAAACTATTCTTTTATCAGAAACTTCTACTGATAAACTACTATCCCAATTATTAAAAGATAATAAACTAACTTCTATTCATAGTAGTGAACCAACATTAAATGATATCTTTATTGAGATAACTGGGAGGACATTAAAATGAGATTATTTCATTTGGTTATTTCTAATATTAAGTTCCAATATACCTATGGATTCTATTACCTTTATACTATCTTCAGTGTTGTATACCTTTTTATATTAACTTTAATTCCTAATCCTTGGAAAGAATTAGCGTCAACTATAATGATTTATTCAGATCCATCAGCATTGGGTCTATTCTTTATGGGAGCTATTATATTACTAGAAAATAGTGAAAATATCTTACACGCTATTGCAGTTTCACCAATCACTGTTAAAGAGTATATTATTTCTAAAGTAATTTCTTTAGGTTTTATTTCATGCATTGTCGCCCTTGCGATAGCATTTGCATCTAAACATAATAATATCCCTCTACTATTGATTACAACATTTTTAACATCTTCTATTTTTACACTTTTAGGAATCATTATTTCTACTAAAACTACTAGCTTAAACCAGTATTTACTCTTCACCATTCCTATACTGCTTATTACTTTTATACCACCATTAATTGCTTTGTTTTATTCCTCATTTTTATTACATTACTTTCCATTAAGTAGTAGTGTCCATATATTATCTGGAGGTACAACAAATCTATATTATGACATAGGAGTTCTTATCGTTACTATTCTTGTGTTATATAAAACAGCTATAAAAATGACTACAAATATGTGGAGAAAATTAGGAGGGATTAGATTATGAAATACAGCATTCAGAGCTTTTATCAACTACTAAATCAAGCTAAACACGATATTATGCTTATCATTATGTTCTTTATCCCAATTATTACTGGTATCTTTTTTCGATTCGGTATTCCCCATATTGGCGAGTTACTAGAAATTGAAACATTTTTATTTCCTTATTATTCACTAATTGATACTTTTCTAATTCTTTTTGTCTCTCCTATTTTCAACTATGTAGTAGCGATGATCGTTCTTGAAGAATATGATGAACATGTAACTTCCTATTTAATTATTACACCACTAGGTATTCATGGGTATTTACTATCACGACTAGGTTTTATAAGTATTCTTTCTATTCCTATTAGTATTATATTACATTTTCTATTTCACCTTAGTGATATTTATGTTATTAATACTCTGTTTCTTTCAATAATAGGAATGTTACAAGGCATTATATCCGCTATGATAATGATTACTTTCTCTAAAAATAAAGTAGAAGGTATGGCACTTGGTAAAATGACTACTTTATTTAATATGGCTATTATTCTTCCCTATATAATTACTAGTGATATTCAATATTTACTATCTATCTTTCCAACCTTTTGGATTAGTAAATATTTACAATCAAACATGATATACAACTTAGTTATTAGTGTTCTAGTAGCACTACTTTGGATAATTATTTTAAATACTAAATTTCACAAAAAATTATTTTCATAATCGAGTAGGAGGAAATAACTAGCTTAGTTATCTCCGACCTCTCACACCACCGGGCAAGCCGTTCAGCACACAGCGGTTTAAATCTATACTAAATATGGACTTTCTCAAATTGGACTA
>JBKEBJ010000176.1:0-3299 GCA_047973105.1 Coprobacillaceae bacterium
GTAGCAGGAGTGATATAGGGCGAGATAGACCTATTTTTTTATATTCCCAATGAAGATACGAGTATTTAGTAAAACATAGAAAAAACCGTTAAACAATTGAGGTCAATTGTCAACGGTCTAACTTAGTGATGTAATCACTAAGCTTTTTTATTTACTGATATAATTGTACAATTTGCCCACATGCAATTCTTGGATCTGTCGTATTAATTTCTGAATTTAAGAAGGTATTAGGTCCATAGTGGATACTAACCGTTCTTCCAACAATTTGATGTGGTGTGAATTTCCCAATATAAGCAATATTCCAAGCACTACCATTTGTGGAAAACAGTGGTGGAATATCTCCTGTTCGATAAGGTCTTCTACAAGTTGTGAAATTTAAAACATTTCCTGCCCCAGCAAAAGGATGGTCTGATGTGCTTTGACAAGTAGAACCTTCATGAATATATACAGCATGGATTCCTTGTTCACATTCAATAGTTGGTAATCCTTCTGCTTCCATTACTAATATTGTTCCTTGTCCATAAGTATATGCAAATAAACTACCTACTACAGTTCCACCTTTGATAGAAGCATAAGCGTAAGGCGCGGAGTACGTACTCGCTCTTATTAAATCAAATGTATTCATTTTATCACCTAACACAATATATGATTTTCTAGGCATTTAATACATAAAAATGATAAAAGAAAAGATATTGTTATTAAATAGAAAGTACGGTATGATAATTTTATTACGAATAAGAGAAATTATTCAAACAAAATGGTATTGATTTTAATTATACAATATCATATCTATTGAGAGGAAAAAATAATTAACAGCGATATAGCTTTTAAGTTCTATATCTATGATAATTAATATGAAGTATAAAGAGGGAAGATAATGGAAGAAATTATAAAATTATTAGAAGAAAAAAGAAGAAGAATTATTTTAAAAAGAATAATTACAATTTGTATAACCTTGGTTGCTCTTGTTATATTGATATTTTTTGCAATTAATGAAATGAATAGTGAACCAACGAGTTCAGGGTTTAGTTTATTTGAAACTGGCACAAAGACAACTGGTAGAAGAGATATGACTTGGTTAGTTATTGCCTTTGGAGTTGGCACTATAGCTCTTTTTATTTATGCCTTTCGTTTTAGAACAGAAAGCAAGGTATACGCTACTGATTGTAAAGAATTGTTGATTCGTGATAATGTCAAAAGATATTTTGGTAATGCTTCATATGATCCAGAAGGTATGTCAGAAAAACGATTCAAAGACAGTAATTTATATATGTCTTATAATGAGTATCATTCTAGTGATTTGATTACTGGTAAAATGAAGGACCAAGCTTTTTCTTTTTCTAATGTTAGAGCAGAAATTAGTTATAGTGATGGAGAAACTAATAGTACAACAAGTGAATTGATTTTTGGAGGTTATATGATTGTCTTAACATTAAAAAAATCATTTAATTCCCAAACATTTATTTATAAAAATACAAAGACAGTTAATAAACAATATAAAAGAAGATTGAGTTTATGGGGAGCACCTAAAGCAAAAGAGATAAAAACTGAGAATGCAGATTTTGATAAACAATTCATTATTAAAGCAGAAAGTAAAGAAGAAGCAGCCTCGTTTTTGACACTAAAGATGATGGACTTATTAATGGATTTATCAAGAGAATTAGATTTTAGTATAGCTATTCATTCTGATGTTGTTTATATTGGAATTGCTTCAAAAGAGATATTATTCAATTTTTCAGTCTATAAGAAATTGGAAATAGAAAAAATCAAAGAAATCAATCTTCAATTTCAAAAATTAACGGGTTTAATTGATCAAATGATAATGACTATAAATAGTCTAAATGAATAAAAAACTAGTAAGACATTAATTATAAAATACTTGACTTAGAGTTTACTCTAAGTAGTATACTATACATAAAGGAGATGTTTGAGAATGAATGAAATATATTTAGCTGGTGGTTGTTTTTGGGGAGTTGAGAAATATTTTGCAATGTTGACTGGTGTTGTTGATACAAAAGTAGGTTATGCGAATGGACATACAGAAAATCCTACATACGAAGAGGTATGTCATGAAAATACTGGACATGCAGAAACAGTGAAGGTGATGTATGATTCAAATTTAACAACTTTACAGAATATTTTAGAGGCCTATTTTAAAATTATTGATCCTACTTCAAAAAACAAACAAGGCCCAGATGAAGGGATACAATATCGAACTGGTATTTATTATGTAAATAGAATGGATAAAAAAATCATCACGTCTGCTTTACAAGATTTACAGAGACAATATGATATTCCTCTTGCAGTAGAAGCTAAACCATTAGATGCTTTTTATGAAGCCGAAGAATATCATCAAAAATATTTAGATAAAAATCCAACAGGATATTGTCATTTACCAGCATCAATATTTTCTAAAAATAAATAAAGATATAGAGAGAGGAAGTTAATATGACTATAACAGAAGTTAGTGAAATGTATGGGTTATCGGCTGATACTTTACGTTATTATGAAAAAATCGGATTAATTGAGCCTATCACTAAAGGTGCCAGAGGTGCTCGTGATTATCAACCACATGATGTGAATCGAATTAAGTTTCTAAAGTGTATGCGTAATGCAGGATTAGGAATTGAGTTATTGAAAAAGTATGTTGATCTGTTTCATGAGGGAGATGAAACTATTCCTGAAAGACAACAAATGTTAATTCAACAAAAAGCTATTTTACAAGCAAAATTAGATGAATTACAAGAAACAATGGATACGTTGAATTATAAAATTGATAATTATGATAAAGTATTATTGGAAAAAGAGAGAGAAGTTGCGAAGGGATCTAAAAAGAATCGAAATTAGTTGTTGACTTAAAGTGGACTTCAGGTAGTAAAATAATATTAGGGTTTAGGAGGATATTATGAAAACAAGAAAAATAATGATTTCAGCTATGTGCTTAGCTTTATCTTTAATATTGCCACAAGCATTTCATTTAATTGGTATGCAACAAGCAGGTGCAATATTTTTACCAATGCATATTCCAATATTTATTGGTGGGATGTTATTAGGACCTGTGTATGGAACAGGGATAGGTGTATTAGCACCAATAATTAGTTGTTTATTAACGGGAATGCCAACTACTCAAAGGGTATTATTTATGGTTGTAGAGTTAGCTAGTTATGGAATGTTAAGTGGGGTTTTATTCCATGTTTTCAAATTAAAAGAAAAAAAATGGGGTGCTTTACTTACACAAATAATAGCGATGATTTTTGGAAGAATAATGTATGCCATGATGTTGGTTTTAATAACAATTA
>JBKEBJ010000311.1:0-7434 GCA_047973105.1 Coprobacillaceae bacterium
GTGATTATTATTTCTATGCTATATATAATGATTAATTTCATATCTGGTTGTTTTATTAGTATATCTAATGTAAACATTCCACCAAGTGTATTTGACCATGCGTGAAGTAATATAACTGCTAAAACACTTTTTGTCAATTTATATAATAAACCTAGAATAAATGACAATGCAATGCATTGAAGAAAAAAGGCTAAGAAATTCATTGATGATTGATTTGCGCCTTGAATAAACCATAAAGGAATATGCCAACAAGCCCATATAATTCCCGTAATAAAACTTGACGTCGTAAAAGAAAATTTTTCTTCTAATGCAGGTTGTAAAAAACCTCTCCAACCTGTTTCTTCCATACCACCACCAATTACCATCAATGGTATATAAAGAATGAAGAGATACCAAGGTTCTCCAAGGTATTTGTTTGTTATTACATAAACCATTAATTGGCTTCCATAAAATATTAACATAATTAGTAATGTTCTAGTTATGTTTTTTGTTTGTAATAATAACTTAGTAAAATCTTTAATATTTTTAATTTTTTGATGTTTTTTTAATACAATATATATTGCATATGTAGGCGCAAATCCAGCCCCAAATCCAATAATTAAAAATGTTATTACAACTCCTATATCTCCTGTTAAAATGCCAAATCGTTCTCCAAGAATTAGTACCCCTTCAAATCCCCATGCAATCATAAATGTTAAAACTAAATATAACCCAATTGGTTTTTTATCTTTTTCTGTCCACATATTATATCCCCTATCATTTATACTATGTATTTTCCATTTTTAAATTAAAATTTGTATTTTTCTTTAAATCAATGGCTACATCCTATAAACTAGTTTAACGGTGGTGGTTACAACCAAGTCAATATAAAATTGTATTATTTATTTTATTGGTATCCATACTTCATAAAAATGATGTGTACCTCTTTCTTGAAGCGTGGCTAAACGAATAAAAATATAGGCATAGCCTTTAAAGATGAGATCATGTTCTTTTGCCCATTGCGTGGCAGAAACAAACATATCTTCCATAACACTATTATCATCACTATCCGCATGTATGATTCGATGTAAACATTTTCCATGTTCTAAATAACTTTTTTTATCATCTCTTGTTGTTATATCTACTTCCTCTACAATACACATTTGTGTCCCATTATAACCATTTTCATCAAATGTAATAGTACGAACCATGTTAGAAAGAATATCTTCGTTTTCAAAATCTATATATTTTATTACTTGATTTTGATAATCTGAAAAATCAGAAACTGTAGGAAATACATTTTTCACTTCATGTATTGAAAAATATTTAATGGTGTAATTATCCCTGTCTTCTTGGATTTCGTCATAAAAGAGTTTTGTTTCTTGTAATTTATTCAATATATACTTTTGACGGGTAATATTATCATTAATTTCTGTCATCTTTTTTTGAATTATATTCGTAAGTTCTTCTGTGCTATTTTTACTTGATATATCCTTAATTTCTAAAGGAGTGAAACCTCGCTTACGAAAAAAATCAATCGCTAATAATTGTGAAATATCTTTCATATCAAAAGCTCTATAACTACTATCTTCTTTACGATTTGGATTAATAAGTTCTAAATCTTCGTAATAGCGCAATGCAGCTCTAGTAAATCCCATATTTCGTTGCATGGTACTTGAATGATATGTTATTGATTCATTATCATTCTCGTATTTATTAATATCAATGAAATCCTTTTGTAAACTAGCATCTTCTTTAATGTTCACAATATTTATTTTAACCCTTCCATCTGTAGGAGGTGATGCATCTATTGGAATTAACCAAGTCTTACCCTTTTTTATAGCTCCAGGTATCTTTCCTTCTTTACAATAATAGGCAACCATTCTACTTGTAATTCCCCATCTTTTTGCGATATCCTGTGTTGTTAAATAGTTCATTTTATCACTCTCTCTACCATTCTTTTCTTTAGTATATTTCAGATACATGAAATATACAATGTTATTTATAATCATTATCTTTACTTATATAGGTTAAAAATAGAAAATAAATGATAGCTTTTTAAGAATTCCTTCAATTATGATCTTTTGTAATATCTCCTCATTAAATACAAATTCATTCACTATTCAACCCTATTCCTTGTTGTACCATTTCTTATTTATTATATCTATTCATATTATACAAATTAAAACATAAAAAAACGAATGCCTTTAAACCATTCGTTTACTCATTTTTTAATATAGATAATAGACTTTCAAATCTAGAGTTATGTTAAATACATTATTTATTACATATTTATCTCTCAGTTATATAATTTCCTTATTATCAATTTGTTCTTTTAATAACATTATCTTTTCTTTTATTATCTGAATTGTTTTTTCAAACTCTTTTTCTTCTTTACCAGTTGGATCTTCTAATCCCCAATCTTCTTCATGTTGACTTTTCAAAAATGGACAAGATACCTCACAGCCCATCTTTATTACAATATCAGGAGATGGGATATCTTTTATCAATTTGGAATACTGTGTATCATTAATATCTACTTTATATTTTTTCTTCAACACTTTAACTGCATCTTGATTAATCTGATCCTTAATCTTCGTTCCAGCAGAGTATACTTCCATACTCTCACTCGCATATTTCTTCGCTAAAAACTCCGCTATTTGAGAACGACATGAGTTATGTACACATATAAACGCTACTATGGGTTTTCTCATTTGAATAATATCTCCTTATTTATAGATTTTATTTACTCATATTAATTCTACTTAATGTTGTACAACATAAATCACTTTTCTTGTACTCTTGTAATTTTTCATAGTCTTTTTTACACACTTCAAATTTTCCAGTCTCTTTTAGTGACTCGCTAACAAATAGAAATTGTGATAAAAATTCCTCACTTAATCTATAGAACACAAACTTATCTTTTTTCTCATCTTCTACAACACCCATTTTTTTCATATTATTTAAATGTTTAGATATATTGGGTTGTGATAACCCTAATATATATTCAAACTCACAAACACATATATCTTCATTATGATTTAATAAATATAAAATTCGTAAACGAGATGTATCCGATAGTAATTTAAAAACATCTACAATTGTCATAGTATTATTCCTCCAAATAACTTGTATTTCTATAGTATAATGGTAATTTCATTTTGTCAATTAACTTCAATTTTATGTAAAACTATCATCATTTTGGATGATAGTTATTTACTATTCTTCTATAAACCAATGCTTAGTTTTATTTACAATTTTTACTAAATATAACATTACTGGTACTTCTGTTAATACACCAACTGTACATACAAGTACAACTGGTGATGTTGGCCCAAATAAAGCAATCGCTACTGCTACTGATAACTCAAAGAAATCAGAAGCACCAATCAATGCTGCAGGTGCTGCAATATTGTGTGGTTGTTTAAATACTTTACACATGATATAGGCAAATGCTGCTGTGATTACATTCTGTAAAATTAATGGTACAGCTATTAATAATACATGGAATGGATTATCTAGAATCGCGTCTCCTTGGAAAGAAAAGATAATGACTAAGGTTAATAATAATCCAATTGTTGTAATATTATCAAACTTTGGCACAAAGTTTTCTGTAAAGTACTCCTCTCCTTTGTTTTTAATCATAAATATTCTAGTTAGTACACCTGCAATCAATGGGATGACCACAAATAATACAATGGAAAGTATTAATGTATCAAATGGTACTTGAATATTTGTAACCCCTAGTAAGAACGATACAATTGGTACAAAAGCTACCAAAATAATTAAATCATTCACAGCTACCTGTACTAGTGTATGCGCAGGATCCCCTTTAGTTAAATTGCTCCATACAAACACCATTGCCGTACAAGGTGCGGCTCCTAATAATACTGCCCCTGCAACATACTGCTGTGCTAACTCATGTGGTATAAAGGTATTGAATACTACATAAAAGAATAGTGATGCTAATCCAAACATTAGAAATGGTTTTATTGCCCAACTAGTAACTGTTGACACAATTAATCCTTGTGGGTTTTTTCGCACATTCTTAATACTTTGAAAATCTACTTTCATCATCATTGGATATATCATAACCCATATCAATATCGCAATGGGTATTGATATCTGTGCATATTCAAACTGATTTAAAAAATCTGGAATGGCTGGTAAGAATTTTCCAATTAAAATTCCTACCACCATACATATTACTACCCAAATACTTAAATACTTTTCAAAAAAGCTAATACCTTCATTTTTATTTTCCATATAACGTCCCCCTTCTAACATGCACTAAAGCAATTCTAATAACGTATCTTTATCAAGCTCTTTTTCTTGCCACTTAATAACGTAATACGTATCTTTAGATTGTTCTTTTACTTTGTTTATCCATTTCACTTCTGTAGCCGCTTTACTCTTTAACAATGTAGAATCTGTTTTAGCTTGTAGTAAACTAGAATTGATTACCCAACTATGCGCATTAATTTCAGCACGATATAAATCTTCTTCTAATCTTTGCGCCTCATAGAATGGTGTTGCTTCTGGTAATGTTACAATAATGACTTCTGTTTCATCCTCATTCTTAAGTCTAGGCAATAGTGTTTTCACAGATTCTGGAATATCTCCACCTTGGGTACGTTCTACTTCTTTATGATAACTTTGAGTAGAATCTAGTAATAGTAAAGTATGTCCTGTTGGTGCTGTATCAATAACTATAATTTCATCATCTGACCTTTCTACGATCTCTGCAAATCTTCTAAACACAGCAATTTCTTGGGTACAAGGTGAACGTAAATCTTCGCGTATATACTCTAAATCCGCTTCACTCATTGTTTCTTTCGCTTTATTAATTACTTCAGTTTGATAACGCAATAACTCTTCTGCCTCATCAATCTCACTAATTGTCATATTGTCAGCTTCCTGTAAAGTGTATTTAATATGACTAGCAGGATCTGTTGTTGTTAAATGTACTTTTACACCTTTTTTAGCTAGTCCTAATGCAATGGCTGAAGCTACTGTAGTTTTACCTCCCCCACCTTTACCCATGGTAAAGATTACTTTTTTATTTGTATTAAATAGATGTTCAATTAACTTGGAAAATTGAGGAATACTAGTATCAACTAATTCTTCGATATTCGCCATTTCTATAGTATCTGATGATAACATATTTCTAATATTATCAATTCCAGAAATATTGTAAGAACGTAATGGAATCATATAACTATCTAATGTAGCTAGTTTTTTAGGCATTTGTTTTAATGCATTTTGTTGTTTATCAAATAATCCTTTTGATATAGTATCTTCACCCTTTTCTACCAATACTCCATTCACAATTAATAACTGTCGATTAATCCCTAGTTCACGTAACTCATCTGATGCTCTTTGTGCTTCTAATAATGGTGTTTTTTCAGCTCTAGCAACTAATACAAGTGTCGTCTTATCACTATCAATCAAAGTATCAACTGCTTCTTTATATATTTCCTTCTTTTCTTCTAAGCCAGATAATTGTCCCAAGCAAGAAGCACCATGTGTACTTTCGCTAATGAAATTAGTCCATGCTGAAGGAAGTTGTAACATTCTTAATGTATGACCAGTTGGTGCCGTATCAAAAATAATATATTCATATTCACTTTCCACTTCCTTATTAGCTAAATAATTGGAAAACTCATTAAAGGCTGCAATTTCTACTGTACAAGAACCAGATAGTTGTTCTTCCATATTCTGAAGAATAGCGTCTGGCAATTGACCTCTATATGGAGCGATAACAGATTCTTTATAATCTCTTGCAGCTTCTTCTGGATTCAAATTAACAACATATAAATTTGGTACCTCCGTAATTTCCTTTGCTTGATTTGTCAGTTCTGTATGAAACACATCTTGTAAGTTAGATGCTGGATCTGTACTAATTAATAGTACTTTATAACCTTTATCTGCTAAGTCCACTGCAAGTGCACAAGCAGTTGAAGTTTTACCAACTCCACCTTTTCCTGTGAAAAATAAATACTTTGTTAACTCTAAGTCTTTCAAATTTAATGTTTTCATCATATTAACAACACCCTTCTTTAGAATCACCAGAGCATCCTTCTGTTGTTTCTACAGTAGAACAACATCCAGTTTGCTTCGCTTCTTCTGGAGTACAACAAGATGCTTTAATTGGTTGTGTTACAGTAATAATATTCGTATAAAAACCAAATTCTTCGTTAGTTAAGTACTCTTTTGTTTTTACTACTTTCCCATCCACTATGGTAATTGGTAAAATATCATTATTTTCACTCAATAAACGTTTCACTTCTTCATTACTAACAAAAGCTTGTGGCTCACTTGATAAGTTATATCTTGTAATATCTGCTCCATTTTTTGTAAGATTATCAATCAGTGTCGCAACTCGCAATAACTCTTGATCAATACTAGGTCCACACACTCCTGTTGAACAACACATTGCTGGATCATAAATTTCAATTTTTTTCATAATTACTATCTCCTTTTTCTTTTTTGATTACGTATATTCTGAATGTATATCCTTTTAACATAACTGTATAGTAATATTACTATACAGTTATATGATATGCATAACTATTAATTTTGTCAACTAATACTGTCTTTAATATTTTCCATTTATTCTAATTATGTATGACATTGACCTATATCGATATGACTACTATAATATGAGTAAGAGATAAGCACCTAAGGAGGTATTGTTTATGCATAAAGTAATAAATTGTTGTCCCGTCTGCGATGAAAAGCGTATCTCATTTGATAACATAGACAGAAAAAAATGTAGTATTTGTGGTCTTTCTTTCGTTCCAAAAGAAGCATGTAATCATGGTCATTATGTTTGTTATAGTTGTGAACAAAATAATATACGACAAAAAATAATAGATTTTTGTCTAATTTCTGATATCAAAAATCCACTAGAATTAACAAAACAACTTATGAAAATAGATAATGTTCCTATGCATGGACCCTCACATCATTTACTAATCCCAACTGCGTTACTAACATCTTATGCGAATACAAAGCCTGATAAAATCAATTTGAAAGATTCATTAGATATAGCTAATAAACGTAGTAAATCTGTGCCTGGTGGTGCTTGTGGAAATTGGGGTGCTTGTGGTGCTGGGCTAGGTGTTGGAATATATTTAAGTATCCTAAATGATACAGGTCCTCTTTCTACTGATGATTGGAAAGATGTTGGGCAATTAACATCTCATTGCCTTAATAAAATATCCGAGCAAGGGGGACCACGTTGTTGTAAACGAGATGGATTTATTGCGATTACCGAAGCAATGAAATATTCTAATAGAGAATTAGATACTAACTATCAAATAGATGATATTAGTTGTGAATTCTTTATTAACAATAAGCAATGTAAAAACATAAAATGCCCGTTCTTTCCAAAACGGGCATAGTGTATCGACTTTATCAACGATAAAGTCTTTTATTTTACTTTTATATTTA
>JBKEBJ010000313.1:0-10541 GCA_047973105.1 Coprobacillaceae bacterium
GATTCCATTGCGATTGCTGGAACGCATGGTAAAACAACGACAACTGGAATGGCATATCATCTTTTTAAAGAGTTTGATAAAACATCTGTATTGATTGGTGATGGAACTGGACATGCAATTAAAGATAGTAAATATTTCATTGCTGAAAGTTGTGAATTTCAAGACCATTTCTTGCACTATTATCCAAAATATGCATTGATAAATAATATCGAATTAGATCATGTTGATTATTTTGGAACTTTAGAAAACTGTATAGCATCTTTTGAAAAATTTGCGAATCAAGTTAAGGATACAGTTGTTGTTTGGGGAGATGATCCAAATATTAAAAAAATTAATTTTAAAAAACGTGTTATGCTTTTTGGTTTAGATACTAAAAATGATGTTTATGCAACAAATGTAATAGAAAATGAACAAGGTCTTTCTTTTGATGTATATATTCATAAAGATTTATTTGGGCATTTTAAATTGCCGTATTTTGGGAAACATATGTTATATAACTCATTAGCGATTATTACACTAGGATATCTAGAAAATATGGAATATGAATATATGGTTAAACAAATGCAAACATTTGAAGGAACAAAACGACGTTATACAGTTACAGAAGTTGGACATAATGTATATGTGGATGATTATGCACATCATCCAACCGCTATTAAATTTGTTATTGAGGCAACAAGAACACGTTATCCTCATAAAAAGATTGTCGCTGTATTTAAACCGGATCGTTTTTCTCGAGGAGCACAATTTGCTAAAGAGTTTGCAGAATCATTATCGTTAGCTGATTATGTATATTATTGTCACTTTCCTGACAATGCAGTGAAAGAAGAAGGAATTGATATTGATATCTATGATTTAGCTAAATATCTTCCTAGCGCTGAAGTTATTACTGAAGATGAAAAGGGGGCTAAAACTTTAGCACAACATGATGATGTAGTCTTCTTGTTTATGTCGAGTAAGGATATTTATAAGCTAGAAGAAAAAGTTATAAATATAAAGAAAACTACTATTTAAAGATGTGCTTTTATGGTATAATTGTAAAATGAAAGTTGAGGTGTTGTTATGACAGCAATCGATGTATGTTACTGTGTCTTAATTCTAGCCGGAGCATTTGCTCTAGTTGCTTTAGGGATGTTTCTAATCCGAAGTTCGGTCACAGTAAAACAAGTAGGAACGACAGTAGAAATGGCACAAACAACAATAGAAAAGGTAGATCGTGTTGCAGATGATGTAGCGTATAAAATGGATTTATTAAACGCTCCTGTAGAATCTATCGCCCGCTTTTTTGATCCTAATAGACCTAGATTTAGTCTATTTAGTGCTATCTTAAAAATGTTTAAAAAATAATTTATATAGAAAGGTGAGTTTGTTATGAAATTAGGAAAATTTATTGCAGGACTTGGAATTGGAGCTGTTGTTGGAATGTTATTTGCTCCAAAAAAAGGAAGCGAATTAAGAGAAGAATTAAAAGCTAAAGGAACGGATGCTTATAATACTGCTAAAGATATGACAAAAGAGGATGTACAAGATTTAATCAATAAAACAGTAGATGATGTTAAAAGAGCAATTGATGAATTTGATGTCGAAGAATTTAAAGATACTACTGGTGCAAAATTAGGAACTGTTAAAACAAAATTAGAAGATTTAGGAAAATCTGTTCAAAACAGTGAAGAGTATGCACGATTTAAAGATTCTGTAAAAAAAGTAAGTGAAGATATTGGAAATAAGGTTGAAGAAATCAAAACGAAAATAAAAGATAAAGATTTTGCTGGTATGGATGCTATTGATGAAGGCATTGATGAAATTGAAGAAGAACTTGATGTTATCATTGAAGACTTAAGAGATTAATGAAAAATAAAGTTACGATTTATGATGTTTCAAGAGAGGCTGGTGTCTCTCTTGCGACAGTTTCAAGAGTTATTAATGGCTCGAGTGTAGTAAAAGATAAAACAAAGCAAAAAGTTTTAGAAGTTATTGAACGTTTAGATTTCAAACCTAATGAAGTGGCACGGGGATTAGCGACTAGTAAAACAACTACGATTGCTATTGTATTCCCACAATCTCTATTTGCTCATGTTAAAGATATGATTGGTGGAATTGGAGATACTGGAAGACATTTAGATTATAATATTAATATGTATACAACTGATGATATTGGCGATGATAATACAGTAGAAGATGTAACCGAAAGATTGGTAAAATCTAGAGTAGATGGCGTTATTTTATTTAATAATGAACATATAGATTATACGATTTCATCAATTCAAAAATATGGATTACCAATTGTTGTTATTGGTAAAAAAATATCTCGAAAAAATATTGGTTCTATTTATATTGATGTTAAAAAGGCGGCAGAAGAAATTGTCGGTCGTTATTTAGATGCTGGAAAAAAAGATATTGTTTATATTACACCTGAACAAAATTTAATTAAGAGTGAGGATGTAATTGAAGGTATTAAAGATACATATAAAAAACATGGTTTAACTTTTGATGAAGGAAAAGTGATTACTAGTTCAGGACATTATGATGAAAGTTATCCAGAATTTGTTAAATATTTTAAAAAGAAAAAACATGAAGTTGTTTTTTGTGGATATGATAAAGATGCAGTGGCAGTAATTAATGCAGCTGCTGAAAATGGAATTGATATTCCAAATGAAATGGAAGTTATAGGAATGTTAAATGCGACATATTCTATTATGTGTAGACCAACTTTATCATCAATGAATGTACCAGTATATGATATGGGTGCATTAGCAGTTCGTTTATTAACAAAATTCTTACGTGAAGAAGAAATTGAATCTAAGGAAATTCCAGTTCAATATATGTTTATTAAACGAGATTCTACATTAGAACATTAAAATAAGTAAATGAAGAACTAGAAGTCACTAGTTCTTTTATTTTATACATTATTATAAATCAAGTATGTTTCTCAAAATTTAACACAAGATATTTATATAACTAATTAATAGAAGTGTTAGGAGAAACTATGAAAAATAAATGGAAAATATTAAAATATTGTATTTTAAGCATTGTTATAATATTCTATAACAATACACTTATGTTTGCTGAAGAAACAGATACTATACCGATTACTGCAAGTACAGATGGTTGGACAAAGCTTAGTGAATCAACAGAAGATCATAAAGCTTTAGCAACGAATTATGTTACAATTAATGGTGATGATTATAAAATTGAAATGGGTATTTATAATAGTGGCGGATTAGCATTGTTAAATGAATGCAATACTATAACAAATATGACTACAAATGAAAAAGTAGTGTATACAAATCAAAGTGAAGAAACACCAACTTCAGTATTATTATATGCTTTAGATGGTTTTACAGCGTATAGTGCATTACATAGTAATGGAGAAGAAATATATTATAAGGTTGAAACTGAAAATGGAAAAGAAGTATTAAAAAAGATGATTCTTAATACGATTGCTGAAATAGATGTACTAATAACTTCTAAAGTAACGAATGAAGGGAAAATTGTACATACCATAGAAGTAACAAATACATCAAATGCGGTTCTTAAAGGTTTCTCCTTACTAGCTGAAGTAGATTCATTTATTAATGATGAAGAAGTCAAAAAAGTTTGTTCTGATGGAAATAATGGAGTGTATATAGCAGATAATAATACACAAATGTTTATTGAACCATTACTAGGGAGTATTAATACTTATGTAGGAGAGTATAATGTAATTAATTTGAATGATTATATGGAAGGAAATAATATAGAATTAGTTACAAATAAAATAATAGGTGAAGAAACATTACAGTATAACAACTATACTATATATTTTAGTAATAATCCTCAAGATATTAATCCCGGAGAAACACTTTCTCTATCATATCAAGAGAAAATTTTTATTGGTGACATTAAAAATAGTGTAATCGTAAAATATTTGGATGAAGAAGATCGTGTGATTTCTGATATTGAAGTGATAAACGGAACCTATGGCGATACTTATAAAACATCAGAAAAGAATTTTTTAGGATATGAATTTCTAAGTGTTGAGGAAGAAGAAAATAGAATCTTTACGGATATTGAAAAAGTAATTATATATCGCTATAAAAAGGTTTCGGATACTATTAACAATGAAGCAACTAATACAGCTGATAATAATAGTATTACAATGTATTTTGTTTTAGGAATTACTGCACTTCTTGGAAGTTTTCTTATCTTTAAAAGAAATCACCATTCTAAATAATAAGTGATTAATCAATATTTTTAATTTTATAGGATAACTAGTTGACATTAAATTTCATTTATAGTATAAAAGAAATAAGACATTGAAGGAACATAGTAACTAAGTAAGATAATGAAGAGAGCTTGTGGGTGGTGTAAACAAGTATATCTCTTAGTGAATACACTCTGGAGTTTCTAAGTGCAAAGCTTAGACGGATTTGCCCGTTACGCAATTGAGAGCATGCTTCTAGCATGAATAAAGGTGGTACCGCGAGATTTCGTCCTTTAGGATGGGGTCTCTTTTTTTATATTAAGGAGAGGTGAAAGTATGAAAATATATGATGAATTAGTTTGGCGTGGATTAATAAAGGATGTTAGTTCACCAGATATTGAAGAAAAAATTAATAATGGAGGAGTAACTTTTTACATTGGAACAGATCCAACTGGAGATAGTTTACACATTGGTCATTTTTCTTCATTTTTAATTAGTAAACGTTTAAAAGATGCAGGACACAATCCAATTTTATTAGTTGGTGGTGCAACAGGACTAATTGGTGATCCAAAACCAGATGCTGAAAGACCAATGATTACAAAAGAAGAAGTGCAACACAATTTCAATTGTCTAAAAAAACAAGCGCAAGATTTATTTGGTTTTGAGGTTGTAGATAACTATAGTTGGTTTAAAGATGTTAGCTTTATTGATTTTTTAAGAGACTATGGCAAGTATTTTAATATTAATTATATGTTGAATAAGGATACAGTAAAAAGACGTTTAGATACAGGAATTACGTATACTGAGTTTTCATATATGTTAATGCAAGCAACAGATTTTTTATGGTTGTATGAAAATAGAGATTGTACTATGCAAGTAGCTGGACAAGATCAATGGGGAAACATCACAACAGGTATTGAATTAGTTCGTAAAAAATTAGGAAAAGAAGCTTATGGATTTACCATGCCATTGTTAACCAAAAGTGATGGAACTAAGTTTGGTAAAACAAATGGACAAGCTATTTGGTTAAATCGTGAAAAAACGTCACCTTATGAAATGTATCAATTCTTTATTAATTCAGAAGATAATAAAGTTATCGATTATTTAAAATTCTTAACAATTTTATCAGTAGAAGAGATACAAGAATTAGAAAAGAAACATGCTGAACAACCACATTTACGTGAGGCTCATAAAGCATTAGCTAAAGCTGTTATTACATTTGTTCATGATGAAGCTGCTTATGATGAAGCACTTGAAATGAGTCAAATGTTATTCTCAGGGAAAATTCAAAATCTAACTATTGATCAAGTAAATACTTTATTTGAAGGAGTTACAAATGTTGAAGTATCAGAAGAAATGAATATTTTAGATTTATTAGTTTTTATTAAAGCAGCACAAAGTAGAAGAGAAGCAAGAGAGTTTGTTAATAATGGTTCTATTTTAATTAATGGAGAAAAAATTCAAGATTTAGAATTCATTGTTTCTAAAGAAAATGCATTCGGAAAAGAAGCAACTGTAGTACGTCGTGGTAAGAAAAACTACTATGTAGTAAAACATATTTAGGATATGAAGTATCATATCCTTTTTTATATATTGAAAATTATAGGAATTAATAATTTATTTATATATAATATAGATATGTACGAAAAATGGATTAGTCTAAGGAAATTACATGTATTAAAAATATAATAGGGGATTAGAAAAATGAAAAATAAAATAAAATTAATTATGAGTGATATTGACGGTACATTATTAAATAGTAAACATGAAGTTACAGATGTTACAAAAGAAGCGATATCAAAAGCTCGTGAACAAGGAATTCTTTTTGGAATAGCCACAGGGCGTGCTTTAGATGCAGTTACTTTATTAACACCAGATTGGGGCATTGATCATCTAGTAGATGTGTATATGGGGTATAATGGTGCCCATGTCATCGATTATCCATTAGGGGTAAATGAACACAGTCATATGATCGAAGGTAAATACTTTAAAGAAATAATTGATCATTATAAAGATTTAGATGTTACCATGTGTGTGTATGTTGGACGTACATTATATAGTAGTAGACAAGATGCAAGAAGTGATAGTCTAACAAAAAATAATAAGTTTACAGAGGAACCTATGGATATGGAAACTTTATTCTTAGAACCACGTAGTAAGCTTGTAATTGCCTGTGATGAGGAATATATGGATACTGTAATAGAACGCTCAAAATCTTTAAATAATCCTGCATATCGTTGTTTCAGATCGGCTCCAACTTTATTTGAATATGTACATCCTGAAGTATCAAAAAGTTTTGGAATTAATAAAATTTGTAAATTACATGGATTTACAATTGATAACGTATTAGCTTTTGGGGATGCAGGTAATGATTATGAAATGATTCGTGATTGTGGGGTAGGTGTATGTATGTCAAATGGCTCAGATGATACGAAGTCAGTAGCAGATTATATTACAGATTCAAATGATGAAGATGGTATAGCAACATTTATTAATAAATATCTACTATAAACAAAAAAGATAAATTTCTTTAGAAATCTATCTTTTTCTATTGATGATATGTACCACTAATTTTAATATTAGCACTTCCACCAAATAATATTTTATCTTCAATTGTTGAAAGATGAATCACATTATAAATAGTATTTTCTTTGCCTTGTTCAATGCAACATTCACTACCATCCCAAAGCTTATTTTTTAACATATAGTAGCCAAAGGTACTATTACCAGAACCAGTAGCGGGGTCTTCTAAATAACCGAATTTAGGAGCGAAAACTCTGGTGTGGGCAATATTGGTTGAATTCGATACTTCTTTTGAAAAAAGGAGAATGATATCAATATTATTCTCCTCACAAAAATCTTTCAATTTAGATTCATCTGGAGAGACAGAAATTTCTGTTTTTAAGTCAATAATAGGAACAATTAAAGTCTGTAATCCAGAATCAATAATGTCTATTGGTAAATCTGTATTAACTTTTGTACTGGCTATATTTAATATTGAAGACACTTTAGAGACAGATAAAGAGGTTCCTAAGTATACAGGAGTAGGTGCAGTAATAAATACAGCATCTTGTTCCTTGATTTTATTGTAGACAGTTAGTTTACCTTTTTTATTAGTTAAAATTGTTATTTCATCTTCTGTTAATAATGATGGAGTTTGTTTTATTAAATGATACATACAAGCTATTGTTCCATGTCCACAAAAATCAACTTCACATTCGGAAGAATAATAAGTTAATTTAATATTCGTTTTTTCTTGTTCACAATATATTACTTCAGAGACGAACCCTTGATGTTGTTTAGCTATTTCTAACATTTCATTTTCAGTTATACTTTGCTCGTTTTTTAAATATAAACAGGCTGCTGGATTTCCTAAAGAACCGTTAGAACTAAAGGCATCAATTTTATAATATTTATAATTATTCATTTTTTTACCATCCTTTTATATAACTTATTATAAATAAAAAATGATTACTGTCTATAATATTGATAAATTAATATAAAAAACTGACAAAAATGTCAGCTTATTTTTTTCTTGGTGTTTTATGCCAAAGATTTGTTTGTTCTTCATTTGATAAACTTAATAATAAATTATTCTTTGCTTGTGGATATTTTTGGTATAAATCTGCTAATAAGTTTTTGAATTCTTCACGTTTAGTATGTTTGTCTTCTGGACAAGTTGAAATAACGATGGGAAGTTTTGCCTCTTCTACCGCAGCGATAACATCTGATTCATAAGCATATATTAGAGGACGAATAAAATGCATATCTGTACGATCTAAATACATTGCAGGTAAAAACGTAGCTATTTTGCCACCATAAATCATGTTCATAAATAATGTTTCTACTGCATCATCGCCATGATGAGCGAAAGCAACTTTCGTACAGCCATGTTTTTTAGCACCATCAATTACTAATGCTTTCTTAAATTTTGAACATAAAGAACATTTCAAACGTCCATCATCTGTTTTATTTCGTTTTAATATTTCATAAACATCACTTGGTTCATGGTGTAAAGTAATATTGTTTTTTTCACAAAATGCATCAACATCACTAAAGTCCATGTTATCAAAGCCCATTTCAATATGTACACCTACAACATCAAAATCAACAGTCGCAAATTTCTTATATAAAGATAAACAGTATAATAATAAAACAGAATCCTTGCCACCAGAGACACCTACACAAATTTTATCTCCAGGTTGAATCATATTAAATTCTTCATCTGTTTTTCGGATACAACCCAATACTTTTTTCATTGTCATTTTTTAATCACCTTTTAATATTGTAACGTTTACGTTATTAAAAAGCAATTCTCTTTGCTTAATATGGTGATATTTGTTAAAATTATGTCTGGTGATAATATGAATGGAATAATAATAGTAAATAAACCAGCTAGTTATACAAGTCATGATGTAGTGAATGTCTTACGTAGAATTTTACATACTAAAAAAGTAGGGCATTGTGGAACTTTGGATCCAGACGCGACAGGGGTATTAGTAGTTTGTGTGAATAAGGCAACTAAATTAGTACCATACTTAACAAGTGATACAAAAGAGTATATTGGAACGTTAAGCCTTGGATCTTTAACGGATACATATGATGCTAGTGGTGAAGTAGTAGAATCAAAAGAGTATAAAAAGATAGATGAAGAAATAATAAAGGAAACGATACTGTCTTTTGTTGGAAAACAAATACAAAAGCCACCTATTTATTCTTCTATTAAAGTAAATGGTAAAAAACTATATGAATATGCTAGAAGTGGGGAGCCAGTAGAAATCCCAACTCGCGAAGTAGAAATTTTAGAAATGGAACTACTACAGATAAAAGATAATCTAATTACTTTTAGAGCTTTATGTTCTAAGGGAACATATATTCGTTCTTTATGTGTAGATATTGCTAAGAAGTTAGGCTATCCTGGACATATGGCTACATTACAAAGAACAAAATCAGGTGTTTTTTCAATAGATAAAAGCTATACCTTAGAACAAATAGAAAATAATGAACATACATTATTTTCTATAGAGGAAGCTTTACAAGGATACCCCAAGTATATAATTGAGGATGATACTGTTATTTATCATGGGAAACAGATTCCAAGCAAAACACAAGAAGAAGTTGTTGTGTATAATAAAGAAGGTAAAGCATTAGCAATTTATGGTCCAGCTAAAGAAGGATATTTAAAAAATATTAGAGGGTTATGGTAATGGAAATATTATATGTTAATAGTAATCAAAAAATAAAACTAGAAAATAATTGTATGGCACTAGGATATTTTGATGGATTACATTTAGGACATTTATCTTTATTAAAAGAAGTTAAAAAAATTGCGAAAGAAAACAACATAAAATCCTCATTAATGACTTTTGATAAACATCCTAAAGAATTATTCGCTGATGCTAAATATCCATATTTAACAACCTTAGATGATAAAATTAAACTTCTTAAGGAATTAGAATTCGATTATTTAATTATTGTACATTTCAATGAAGAGTTTTCAAAGGTATTGCCAGAGGAGTTTATACAAGAGTATATTGTTAATCTGAATGTGCAACATGTAGTATGTGGTTTTGATTATCATTTTGGTCGTTTTGGAAAAGGAAATATAGATGTTTTAGAACAAAATGCTACAAAATATGAAGTAACAGTTATGTCACAAAAGATGTATCAAGATTATAAAATATCTTCTACATATATAAAAGAATTGTTACATCAAGGTAATATTTCTCTAGTTAATGAATTATTGCAACGTAATTATTGTATTACTGGTGAAGTAATTCATGGCTACCAACGTGGAAAAAAAGAATTAGGATTTGCAACTGCAAATGTGGCATATGAAAATTATGTAACACCTGAAATCGGTGTGTATGCAACAAAAGTTATCATTTCAGATAAAGTGTATTATGGGATGACAAGTATAGGATATAATCCTACATTTGGTGATTTACAAAAGCCATCCTTAGAAGTTCATATTTTTGATTTTGATGAAGATATATATGGTGAAATTATATCCGTTGAATTTGTTATGCTTTTGCGTGGTGAAATTCGTTTTACATCTAAAGAAGCATTAATTGAACAGTTACATAAAGATCAAATAGACATACAAGAGTATTTTAAAGAGAACGTATAAAAGGTGATGTTCTCTTTTTTTAATATTGTAATTTTAACGTAATATAATAGAAATATTGTATAGACAAGATCTTGATGATATACTTTGCTTATATAGATCATAACTACAGAAAGCTAACTATATAGAAGTCAAGTAAGAAATAAAACTTTATTGAATTAGTATGTAGTTAGCTGATGAGATCATTGAAAAGTGAATTTGTGTACACTGAAAACAGCTACTAATGTAGAT
>JBKEBJ010000365.1:0-6477 GCA_047973105.1 Coprobacillaceae bacterium
AATTCCATCACGTGTTTGTTGTGCGAATAGACTACTTAATATTTGATTATATGATGCTGTCATAAACTTTGTTCTGGAGTCTTGGCCAAAGACCCACAAAACGAAAAGCCTTGCTGTAAACGTTTTTCCATGTCTAGGAGGCATGTTTATAATCAATATCTGTTTATCAATTTCTCCCTCATAGAAGGCCTGTAACGTTTTGCATAGGTCTTGTAGGTAATACCTATCGTCTTTATAAAATGTAGGATACAACAAACGACAAAAAGACCAGAAATCTTTTCTGGCCTTACGGATAGCTAACGTCCGCTGAATTAACAAGTAATCTAAATCACTAATATTAGGTGTTATTGATTCTTTCATATCGTTGTTTTAATTCTTCTAGTTCTTCATCCGTCATTTGTTCGTATTGATTTTTAATATTCACTTCTCCGCTGTGCTCTATCTTATCAGCTACTTTATCTCCAGCTCGTTCAAGTATTTCTTTAGCACTAGCTAGCTGCACATTTTCATTTTCTGCATCCAAAAGATCAATAAGTTTATCAACCGCCTTTTGTGCATATCGTTTATATTTCTGCTGTCGATATACCTGGGCTTTATTCAATTCATCATTATAGTATTTCTTAAAGCCTTCATGCTTATTTATCCACTTAGAAATAGTGGTTTCATCCATTTCAAGTCTATTAGCTATCTCTCTTTGCTTTAAGCCTGAGTATATCAACATTTCAACAACTTCACGCTGTTTCTTATTAGGTTTAAAAACTTGGTTGTTTTTGGTCATTGAAACCACTCCTTTCTTGCAAAATAAAAAGCACCAATTAGGTGCTTCGCTCTATTCCTTTTTTCTTTAGATAACTTAAATATTCCATCATCTCTCTCTTCGTTCTTTGGTAACCATATTTTTCTACAAACTTGTCCAATCCTGCATGGTCTATTCTCCTTCTAATTACTTCATCATTTTCCAAATAAACCTCTATATTATTAAATAAATGGTAATTACGTCTTATAGCATTTTTAAAATATTCAATATCTGAAGAATTCATTTTATAATAAATGTTTTTATCACTCACTTTTACTGGAACTTCTTCATCCGTTTTGTCCAATAAGGTTTGAAGCATATTAATAATTGTTTGCATTTTTATATCTTTTTCTGGTATTGTATCGTTATTATCAGATGGAATACTATCTATTTTAATTAAATCAGAAATCATAATTGATGTATTCTCTTCATTATCTAAAATACCTTTATGAATTTTTTCAATCGCTGCTTCAACGTTCTCAAAGAGTCTAAGTTTTTTATACTCGATTGTTGTTAATCCGGAGATATCAAACATTGGTTTCGTCTCATCATCTCTTATTAGTAACACTGGTTTATTATACGACTGCCTAATGCCTAATTCATAGAAGACATTAGGATTATTGGAACTTAGATCACATATTGCCATTTCACTTTCTGCAATTCCTTTAAATATTTTCTGTACGATATCTGTTGATTTTAAATCTTTATCAACTCTAAGCGCTTCGTATCCAGCTTTCTCAATAGCTTTTTCAATAATTTGTTCGTAGATATAATCAAAATGTCCATCTTCATATCCTTTTGGTGTACTAAAAGGCATCATAACAAAACATTTTTTCTTTTTATCTACATTTTCTGGTGAAGGTTCATCTGTTACTCCTTCCTTCTCATCATCTTTATTTGCTGTCACTTTCTCCCCTTTCCTCTCAATATCCTATACTTTCCATTTACATTATATATCAAAATATCTCATAAAGCGACACTATAAAGGAGAATAAAAAAATAGAATCGCCATATCAAACAAAAAAAGCTACTGCGGGAGCTAGTAACTTTTTTTTCATATCTACCAAAGATATAGAGAGGTGTATCTGTCCTCTTTCGAAAACTTCTACACATACACTATATCATACTAGTTTCGTGTCATTCCATATCATTTCGTATCATCTTTTAAAATTTCTATAGCTTCTTTTTGCTTACGATTAATTTGAGACAAACTATACCCTGTTTCAATAGATGTTCTTACTAACGTATAAAACAATAAAAATCTATATCCAAGAATTGTGCTTAAGGTCTCATCTTCTATGTTCTCAATAGCATCCTCTATCTCTTCCATTTTAGCTATAACCATTGTTTTTTCATCGATAAGCTCATTTATAGACTTACCAGGTCCATTTTCCCCAGGAGTATAATTTATCGCTTGTACGCCTTTAATTCGATTATTTATATATGTTAGCTTGTCATGTAATGTTTTATATGATTTTAGCCATTGTAATTTTTCATCATACTCCATACTTATCTCCTTTTTTTATAACTTTGAATAGCTGATATTATAACAATCAATCCTAACTCAACAATAACTGTTGCAACTACTCCACACCAAAATGGATTTATGTATATTCCATTCATACAATTACCTCATGAACAGCCTTTTTAAATCATATATCCCTAGTTTCTTTAATGTCTTTTTAAATTTTCTAGGTAGTCTTCTTCTTGGCCATAACTTTTTTTGTAATTCTGGGTCAATGGTTACTGTAACGTTAAGTGTTTTTTGTTCCAGCAGTGCGTGTCTAATATCTTGTTCTCCAATATAATTGAATTCTCCGCAATCTTCTGTATTTACGCTTATAGCTTCAATTGTTCCAATATCACTTAAGGGAAAACTTTCATCACCTATCACAATAAACATTTCCCCAGGTTTTGGAAAAAAATCTTGGTTACCCATTATTCTACCTCCATGATTTCAAATTCTTCTTCTTCATTCAGCCAATCACATACCATGCTTAATTGCGTATATGCGATAGTTATATTATTAATCAACTCTGTCATGTGTTTAGCTTTAGAAATACAATCAAAAGCTATTGGGTTGAAGTCTTCATTTAGCATGAATTTTAAACGTTCATGTTTTTCTGAAATATCACTTATTAGTATTTTTTGTTGTTTATTCACTTTTTCGTATTTCATGTTCATAACTTAAACTCTCCTTGATTAAAGTATTCTTTTGTTACTACTGATTTGATATCTTCTTCTGCGAGAACGCATAATCTTAATCCGCAATTTTTATCATTATAAATATATACCCCTGTATTAAAGTATTTCTTAACTACTTTACATCCATTTACGTAATCACCTATTTCTATTACGTCTATGATGTTGTGACTTACTTTAACTATGTTATTAACTTTAATTATTTCGTATTCTGTTCCGTCCCATTCTCTGCCAACTTCAAAGCCATATCTATTGACGGGTCTTTCTTCCCAAATTGTATCTATCTTTCTAATTCCTTGCTCTCTAGTTCTCACAAGTGTTCCTACTTCTAAATTCATTAGATCCATTCCCTATACCTCCTTACTAATTTGTAAAACTTGTTTATGATCAACTTTCTTACATACCTGTAAAAAAGATTCAGTATTTTTTTGATATAAGTAATCATCAGGATTTAACCCTTGACTACTTAATAGCTTTTTCATTTCTACTGTCAATCTTTTACCTCTCATTTGTTTCCTCCTTGTAGCTTATTAGTTTTATCTATTAGCTTAGCTACATTTGCACCTACTTTCGTCAATTCTGAGTCTTCATGAATTAGACCTTGACGGTTCATAATTAATAATTCACTGTCAGCTACTAAAACTAAGTTATCTATACGGATATCTTTTGTGTCACCATTTGCAAATACAATTTTATGACCTTCTGGAATTGGTCCGTTGCATTCTTCCCAAAGTAGTTGATGTTTTAATCTCCATCCTTTTCTACTCATTCCTGGTTCAATAGCATCCGAAACTTTAACATATGTATATCCATCTTCTCTCTCCATTTCTGTTCCTATTGGATGATAGTTAGGTGGGATATTCCCTTTTTTAAAAGTTGTTTTCATACTTCCTTGTTGGCTTTCCTTAGGCATATATTCATCCCAAGTCAGCCCTTTATTAACAGGAGTATGTCCCTTTGCAAAATGGCCAGTTAATCCAGAACTTATTCCATGATTTAGTTTATAGCTCTTAATTTGTTTAGTTGTAAATTTAGTTTTAAAGGTAGTATTGAATAACTTTGTAAGTTCTTCATTCCCAATTCCTTTAGCATTCTCCCTGATAAAAGTATCCTGCTCCATTGTCACTAACCTTTGTTTAGTGTGGTCTACAAATTCCCAGGGCTTCTTCCCTGATCTTATATTGTGATTTGATTTATAATAACGTATTTGGCTATTTGTAAATGATGTTCCAAAATGATGGTTGAGTTTTTCTGTACATTCATTCACTGATTTACCTTCAGCTATTGATCTTAAGTACGTATCTTGTTCATCACTCAGTAATCTTCTAGTCATTTTTCTTACTCTCCAACATCTCTGGTAATTCTACATCTCTTCTAAACTCTGATTTTAACTTTGCAGCCTGTAAACCTAGTGATGCATTTCCAATAATATTTGATGCTATTCCGGACATGGCCTTTGCTCTCTTTAATTCTGTTTGTAATTTTTTGCCGGTTATCCCTTCATCATTTAATCTTTCTAATTGTTCAAATAAATGATTATTCAAATCTCCCATTGTATTTTTTGTCATGTTTTCTCTCCTTATATCTTTTCAGGTATTACTCCTTGTTTTAAACTTGATACTAATTTATTTACTTGTGCTTTTGTATGAACAAAGAAAGATGGATGTCCAAAGTAAGTTAATTGTTCACTTCTAACATTTTGCATTGGACTTCTTTTTCCACCAACCTCTCTTTTTAGTTCTACAAAGCACATCTTTTGTTCTGGTAGAAATATAATTCTATCTGGTACCCCTTGAGTTCCTTGCCACTTAGGACACCAATAGCCTAATGCCTCTACCTTATCCACTAGATAATCTTCAATGATGTGTTCTGGTTTTTTATTCTTTCTACTTCTCCAACCTGCCATTGTTCTGTCTCTCATTTCCAACAGCATCAAATAAGGCTGATTGTTCATATGTTGGTTCATAGTACCTACAGCATTTATTTCGCTTTGGTTTTTCTCTAGTGCATTTGTTTTTATTTTTACATTGATTACATTGCATAGTTATCACTCCAATTCTAATATCTCAACATATATGCCTGGTATGTCTGAGTAAAATTTATCAATTATTTCAGATGCCACAATTTTGTCATCAGTCCAGAACCCTAATTTAGTCATGACATCTTTTAATAGCTTGTTAAGATTATCTGTATCAGGTGTAGTTATCTTCCATGTACCAGCTGGATACTTTTTTGTAGCTGGATAACACCATTTAACAATTAATCTCACAGCACATTTATATTTAACTTTTGGAACATGTTGTCCTAAGTAAGCTGTCAATTTAGATCTAGCTGCACTCAGTTTTTCATCTTCATAAAATCTTGGTTTATTACCCTGTGTATTAACTTTCTTTTGTTGGTGAGTAGTATCAGGTAATTTCTTCATCGGCATAAAGAAATGCATATTACTTTCTCACTTTCTTTTTTAGTTGATTTCTAATATTCAATATTTTGCAATATATTCTCGCTCTCCATTTCGAGTACATCACAATTCCAACATAGCAATTATTTTGTGTGTCATAGAATCTATAAAAATCAAATAAATTTTTAATTTTAAATCTATTGTTTCTTTTCTTCATTTTTTCACTTCCTTATATTTTTGCCTTCGTCATGGTAAGGGGAGGAGTTGTCGTTGTGCAAACATAAATGCACAACTACTCACCCCTATGACTGACCAGAGGGAAGGGACAGCATTTATATACTTTAGTATATAGGTTTGTTTGTCCCTGGGACATTCTCGGTATTTACCGAGTTTGTCCCTATGAAGGACATTCTCGAAAATTCTCGATGTTGTCCCTATGAAGGACATTCTCGAAAATTCTCGATGTTGTCCCTGTCCCCTAAGGATTGTTTTTAGTACCAATAATACCCTCATCAATCCAAAATCCTCCATGTTCCTTCACTCTTCTTCTAACAGTTTTTTCACTAACTCCCATGTAGCTTGCCATGGATTTTATACTAACATCTCCATCTATGCTACACGCTCCATAGGCCGTTTCTACAGCTTCATTTTTTTCCTTTTTCAATTGTTCAGGATCCTTTTTACTCTTCTCGAAATTTTTCTTCCATGTTGGTCCTTCACCTTCTGGTAAAACATCTTTCAATATTTCTGATTGTTCCACTTCATGAATTGGATAATTAAACCATAAGTTTTTAGGATCGAACTTTGGGAATTCACGCAGTGTTCCATCTATTCTCCAAGCTGTCATTCCAGCTACTTTTATTTTTACTTCTTCCACCTTATTACGAAGATTATGGAAGTCATTTCTTGAAACTTTCTTAGAGCAATATTCCATCATTTGTACATGACTACATAAATCATCTTGGGAAACTTCTTCCATCCATTTATTAAACTTTGAATTTAAGAAGTCTATGCATAATGAACACACTTCTTTATTGATTTTTTGTTTAACAATATTCTCTGTTAGTTCCAGCTCCAA
>JBKEBJ010000368.1:0-6780 GCA_047973105.1 Coprobacillaceae bacterium
TTTCATTTTATCATTTAATTGTTTATAATTCATAAGGAGCTCCTTTTCGTCGGGTGAGCTCCTTTAGTATATCAAAAAAAGCCGCACCTTGTGGTGCGGTTGAAATTTCAATTAAGGAAAATAATCACTAGACAATAATGTCAATGGTGATTATTTTTCTTTTAGTCATTGTAACGAAGCATTCCCTCACATGTAATACTACGTTCATTTTCATGTTCAGGGATTTGGTTATCAGGAGAATCCATAATTTCATTTTTTAAATATTGAAATGATCCATCATCATTTTCCAGTATTGATAATTCATGAGTATAACCTAAAGGATATCCCATTTCATAACCAATAGCGTGAATAGTTAATGTTAATATATTGCCATCCTTTTTAGCATCAACAACTTTTGGTATTAATTTTGGTACTTCCCAATGAGAGGCAATACAATAAGCTTCGTAGAATGGGTATGTTTGCGTTGCTTCATCAAAGAGACAGTCTTTCCTTAACGTTTTTGTTTCTACTTGAAAATATTCCTTTATTAAATTTTCGAAGAAACTAGCACTTATTTTCTTTGTTAGAGGAATAGATGCGGATTCAAGATCTTCAGTATAAAAAGGGGCATCATGTTTTAATTGATAAATATATTCAATCAAATCATTAAAATTGATTTTATCTAAAGAGTTACTATCCCAATCAATAGTTAAAAAGTTATTACAATCATACTCAAAAGGTTCAATATATTTTTGTTGATACATTAATAAATTTTCATCTACAGAATCTATTTTTAAATATCCATATCGTTTACCACCGGTATAGAGAGCTTCTTCATCTGTCAAAACTAACATATATGAAAAGTAACCATAGGAATCGTAAGATAAATCTTTTATCTCTCTTTGATATGGTTCACCTAAGGTGATAGCATCATTATCAATACATAGAAAATTGTATAAAATCGTTCCAATACCATCTTTCATAGTAAAGTCAACTCTATCTAAATTACCAGTTTGCGTAATGGTATAACAAACAAAAGAACAATCAATACCTGTTTGATAGTCCTCCCAGAACTTTTGAAATACTTCCGAATTTTGTAAGTTAAAATAACCTTGTTCATCATTCACACAAGTGTTTTCATCTTTTAATGCATCGTATATTTTTTTACACCATCTTTAGAGAGTGAGGCAATTCCTTTAGAAAGAGAATAACCATCAAAGGCATCATCCATAATTATATTTTTCAGTATTTCTCCCTTAGATAATAAATCACTAGTTATCTCATCATTTATTTCTTTTGATTCACTATTAGATGTATCCTTGCTAGTTTTCTGGTTGTTATTTTTCGTTAATAGATAGATACATCCCAATATTATACTAAAACATAATAGTATGATAATGCTAACTTTTTTTCTATTCATATATGCTCTCCTTTAAATACTATTTACAAATAATTAAAAAACAGCATTTAGCTGTTTCTTAACATCTCACATTCTTTCTTTTAAATCCAATTCTATTTTTCTCTATTGCACTTTCAATTTGTGCTTTTGCATTAACGATATGTTGCAATGAACCTAATGTGCTAGCTAATTTGTAAGCTTCTTCATGTAATGGTTTATATGAAACAGCTACAGCTACTACGAAATCAAGCATTGTCGATTGGATATGTTCACTTTCTTTAAGAATAGTATCCTCTAGTATTGTTAGTAATTCTCTAATATCTATCACATTAATATTTTCATCCTTATTCACTCCTAGCACCCAAGTACCAGTACTCCAACCAGCAGATTTTTGAATATCATTATTACTCATAATCCATTTCTTAGCTGTAGTTAAAGCAAAAGGTGTTTCTGCTAAAGATACTGATACAATATAATCTCCAATCATATAATTATCCGCTTTAAAAATCCAATCTTCTATTATAGACTCCGTAATTTCTTTAGGATTAATCATCATACCAGCTAAATACATTGCATCATAATTCCTAGTGTTATATAGTTCTATAGCTAAATTAGTATTATGTTTATGTTCTTTGGCTAGTGGTTTCATGTTCTTATTGGAAACACCAAAACTATTAGAAACACCTCTATTCATTTGTTGTTTTCTTGTTCTTTCATTTCCTAATGTCTGTAATTCATTTAGTATCTCTTTTACTATCATAAGTAAGCCATCCCTTCAATTGATATCTATATAAAGAGTATACCATTATTAGTATTAATAATCATCAGAATCACATTTTTATAGTAGCAATGCTTCTAACCATATTTTGGAATTTTATGGTTTATGTGAAAATACCATAAATTGACCGTATATATATCTGATGTAATAATAAACGAAGATAAAAAACAAAAAAGTAGTGGTACTTTTTTTTATTAGCTGTGTCTTACAGACGGGGTCTAGTATAAAGAGGCAAAGTTTGTATAAGTTCCTTAGAATAAAGCATTTATTTTTATAGGATAACTACTTTTTAAATTTATTTATAAAGAAAGATATTCAATAGTAGAAGGGGGGAAACGAGTAATGAGCAAAGAGGATTTAGTTTCAGAGGAAATTGTTTTAGATGCGATAAACGGTAATCCAGAAGCCTTTACTCAAATTTACCAAGCATATTATAAGCGTGTTTATTTTATGGCAATTCAATTTTTTAAAAATGAAGAGGTAGCGAAGGATATAGTACAAGAAGTCTTTATCAAGGTCTATAAACAATTAAAAAAGTTAAAGGTCCCAAAAGCTTTTAGTTCTTGGTTGCATGTTATTACATATCGTGAATGTCAAAATCATAATCGTCGAAAAATGAAAATATTTGAGTTAGGTAAAGAAGAATATATTGAAGATTTTCCAGATGTAAATGAAATAGATATTACTGATAAAGTAGAGAATGAAAGAATCAAAGATGAAATTATGAATATCTTGAATACAATGAGTGAGCCTCTAAGAACTGTTGCTATTCTTAGATTCTTTGAAGAGTTAAAACTTCAAGAAATTGCAGATGTTTTAGATATTCCCAAAAATACTGTTTCTTCTAGATTAATTAAAATTCGGAAGATATTAAGTACGAACTTAGAAAAGAAAGGGATTCATAAACAATATGGAACGATTATCTTTTCACCAACATTAATTCATGAGATTTATAATATGATGTTTGATAAATGTACGATGAATGATGTTACAGCGAATAACATATTAAATACAATCTTATCAGGTAGTGCTGCAACAACAGGGGGGATAAGTATATTAACAAAATTATTCCTAGGTAGTCTAATTCCAGCATTTACTGTAAGTGGTATTGTTTTATGGAGTCAAAGTATTACTAAAGAGGCGAAAGTAGAAACTAAGCCATCTATACTTCAAACATTAGAAATAGAGGATTTAGCTATCATTACTGACGTTATTTATAATGATAATTGGACAAATGAGGAAGTCCAAATTGAAGTACAAACGTCCAACAATAACTATGACAAAATTTGTATCAATAATGAAGAAATATTACAAATACATACGAATGGTAGTTATAATATTCAATTGTTTAAAAACAATCAAATAATTGATGAAAGAGAAATCATTATCTCTAATATTGATCAAGAACATCCTAGTGCTAGAGGTGTAGAAGAGAATAATGACTATGTGCTATACCTATCAGACAATACATCTGGTATTGATAGTCAAAGCATTGAGTATTATAAAAATGGAATTATCAGTAATGCATATATATATAATTCCAATGAAAGAAAGATTGTTTTTGAAAATGATAAAACATCTATTCATGAATTCTATGTACGTGATTATGCAGGGAATATACTAAGCATCACAGTAAAACTAATTTAATGGTAGTAAACGGAGGAAAGAAAATGAAAGTGAGAAAGACATTAGGAACATTGTTTTTAGTTACAACAATGTTAATAAGTATTATAGTTCCTAGTTTTAACAATATGGTAAGTGCTGAAGAAGGAGTAGATTATTCTAATCAAGTAGTAATAGAGGATTGGGATATTTTAGATAGTACGGGTACTCCTTTATCGGAAACAAATGAAGTGGGATTTTCTAGATATCAATTATGGGTTAAATGGAGTTTAACATTAACTAATGGTGATACTTTAAAAGAAGGAGATAATTTTAGTGTAAGAATACCTAAAAATCAAAGTTCTGGTAGCTGGAGTGCCCTAAATTCTGATTGGGAAAATTTCTTTGCATCTGATGGGGTTACTATTCTTGGGCAATGGCGAATACAAAGTAATATGTTAGAAGTACAATTAGGTACTGAGGTAGAAAGTACTTTTTCTATATCTGGTGAATTTAAAACAGGGAATAACGCATTAAGTAACGGTGCTAGAATTGGAATGACGCAATATGTTACTATGGGTCAGGTTTCGAAGCTTATGAAATTCCAACAACATGTCTTGTCAGAGTTATCAGGAACCGATTCTAAATCTTCAAGTACTTCATCTAATACGAATATTTCTTGGTCAGTGGCGATAAATAGGAATGGAGGGATAGAATTATCAGAAAAAGAGTGGGGAACAAATTTTGTTAAACAAGAGAATGTTTATCTTGAAGATGTTATCGAAGGTAAGATAGAATCATTATCTATTATGGCAATAACACGCCTTCCTTGTGATTTAGTAGATGGAAAGGCATCGATTGCGAGTTACAATTTAGTAGTTACATCGTACTTTACAAAAATAGAACAAGAAACAGATGAAAGCTATAATGATTTTAAAAATCGATTACTGCCTTTACAGTGGGGTGTTTATATTGATGAAAATGATATTCAAACATTAATTATATATTATGGTGATATTGGAAATAATGGACTACGTTATTCAGATATAAACCCAACATTTTATAAGGCTGCAACAACAATTGCGATAAATACTGGATATTATGCTGAAGCAGATAGAAGTGCTTTAGAAGGATATATGGAAAAGACGTATGGAGATACAAATGTCATTAATGGAAATGTAGCTTCTTTTACTACGTATTTTACAGTTAAATATCCAAAAGTATCAACGAATACTGTCAAAAAGAATACTGCTATAGTTACTAAGAATGGAGTATCAAAAAATATCACTGGAAGTGGAACGCTTCAAGGTGTATCAGGTTCTGGAACAAGTGTCACTGCAGAAAGTGGGAAAGTCAATATTTCAGATGCAGATGACAATACATTATTAAAAGATGTATCATTTAAACTACAAGTAAAACAATCTGGTAATTGGGTGGATTATGGTTGGACTGGTTCTACTAACGACGAAGGATTTGTAGAAACTCCAACTCTGGGTCCAGCTACTTATCGTTTTGTTCAAACAGGTACTGCTAGTGCAGAATATGATTTATCTAGTTCTGATGGTTATGATTCTGGGTTGGATACTTGTATATCCGATGAATTTGATATTGTATCTGGAGGTAGTGGTAAAGTAGTAACAATGACGAATGTAAAGTATAAGTATACAGTAACCTATAAACCAGGAACCCAAGGAGACTTCACAGATAATGTTCATAGTAATGTAGTGATTAATACAAGTACACCAACATTTAGTGGAAGTACAGATAGTATTACAGGAAAACCATTAGGTAAAAAAGGATATTCTTTTGATGGATGGGATCAAACAATCGCTAGTACAGTAACGAGTACATTGGACTACACTGCCACATGGAAAGCTAATGTTTATGGAATCACATATGAACTAGATGGAGGAACGAACAATTTATCAAATCCAATAGAGTATACGTATGGACTAGGAGTATCAACATTTGAAGAACCAACTAAAGTAGGACATACATTCAAAGGATGGTATAGTGAAAACACATTTGAAAATGAAGTTACAAGTATTTCTACTACCCAAACAGAAGCAGTAACACTGTATGCGAAGTGGGAAGCGAATGAATATGGAATTACGTATAACCTAGATGGAGGAACGAATGATGTAAGTAATCCATCGTCATATACGTATGGAATTGGTGTATCTTCATTTGAAGAGCCAACCAAAGAGGGACATACATTTAAAGGTTGGTATGACAATGCAACATTCGATAATGAAATAACAGTAGTTTCTACCACAAAGATAGGAGCAGTAACCCTATATGCGAAATGGGAAGTAAACAAATACGGAGTATCATACGAGTTAGATGGAGGAACGAACGATGTAAGTAATCCAACTTCATATACCTATGGAGTCGGAGTATCATCATTTGAAGAACCAAATAAAGTAGGACATACGTTCAAAGGATGGTATAGTGAAAACACATTTGAAAATGAAGTTACAAGTATTTCTACTACCCAAACAGAAGCAGTAGCACTGTATGCGAAGTGGGAAGCAAATACCTATAATATTACGTACCATTTAGATGGAGGAACGAATGATGTAAGTAATCCAATCTCATATACGTATGGAATTGGAGTATCATCGTTTGAAGAACCAACCAAAGAAGGACATACATTTGAAGGGTGGTATACATTACCAATCTTAGGAATGAAAGTAATAGATATCGAAACGACAAGATTGGGAGATATAACACTATATGCGAGATGGACACCAAACAAGTATGACATTATATATAACTTAGATGGAGGAGTCAATCATTCAGATAATCCAACAACATATACGTATTGAGTAGGAATTACGTCATTTAAAGAACCAACCAAAGTAGGATATATATTTGAAGGGTGGTATGGAGTAACAAGTACGATTACCAATATATCAACGACCCAATTAGGAAGTGTAACATTGAATGCTAGATGGAGTCCAAGAAATGATATAGGATATACAGTAGAACATTATAAACAACAAAGAGATGGAAGCTATAA
>JBKEBJ010000369.1:0-10762 GCA_047973105.1 Coprobacillaceae bacterium
TTTCATTTTATCATTTAATTGTTTATAATTCATAAGGAGCTCCTTTTCGTCGGGTGAGCTCCTTTAGTATATCAAAAAAAGCCGCACCTTGTGGTGCGGTTGAAATTTCAATTAAGGAAAAAGGTATCTTAATCGCAGATACCTTTTTTATATTAATCCATTTTTCTTTTTTTAATAATTATAACTATAAGTAATGAAGATAATCCTAACATTGATAAAATTGTTATATTTGTTGCATCAACAGTGCTTGTAATATTGCTTAAGTTAGTCGTATCAGTATTAGGTCTTATTGTTGGATTTGAAGGGTTAACTGTACTACCTTTAGCATCTAATTGTTTTTGTGCTTCATCAATTAATGCTCGTAACTCATCTTTTAAAGATCCATTTGGAAGTTTATTAACTAAATCTTGAGCATTATTGATATCTTCTTGAGTGATTGTATCTTTGATGTTATTTCCATCAAATAAATCTTCGACAGCTTCTTTCGCATTCAACATATCTTGTGCTTTATCAATAATACTTTGTAGTTCATCTTTTAATGTTCCATTAGGTATTTGATTTACAATATTTTGAGCTACATTAATACTATCTTGTGTAACACCTTCTTGTAAATTAGTTCCATCTTCAGTTAATAAATTTTCTACAGGCAAATATTTAAATGTATTATCATCTGTTACTTGAATAGTACCTGGGTAAGTTACACTTTCATTACCTTGATTAACAATACTTCCTTCAGGTAAAATTACATTTCCATTATCTGTACTAATGTTTGTTACTTTATCAGCTGGAACTGTTACTGTTGTTCCATTTGAAGTTATATTTCCTTCACTATCTACTGTTCCTTCTGTAGATAGATATGTTTTATCACCTGTATTATTTGTTACAGTATAACCACCTGTAATTATTGATTCTGTAGTAATCGAATTAATTGTTGCACTTCCACCAGCTTCTAAAGTTATAGATGTTTTAATATCACCAATAGTCGCTGTACTTGTTCCAGTTGCTTCATCATAACTAGAAGTGTTTTTTTCAAAACTATATGCAGATTCTGTTGTAATAATACCATCTTTAATAGATGCACTTCCAGTAAATGTATAAGTTCCATTAGGTGCTACAATAGTGCCACCAGTAGGTAAAGAGAGAGAGCCATTAACTATATCACTAAGATTAGCTCCAATGATTAGATTTCCTTCTTGATCCATTAATCCTCCATTAGGTAATGGTTCAAGATTATCTAAGCTTACAAAGCTGCCAATAGCATTAACACTAAAACCATACATTGCATTTACACCACTTGGAATTACATAATATTTAGTGGCTGGATCCCAAGTAAATGAACCAACATCTGCACTGACACGTACTAATGATGCGTCCGTGTACTCTCTGCTTCCAGTAACATACAATCCAGATATATTACTTAAATTAGGACTTGTAGCTTTTGTTACTGCGAGGGATGTTAGTGAATCAAAGCCTGTTAAATCTAAACTATCAATATTAGTAGAACGATAATTCAAACTTGTTATATTACCTTTAATAGCGTCAGGTACATTCAATTCACTAATTGGATTTAAATAACATTGAATTGTTTTAAGAGAAGATAAGTTAGATAAATCTAATTCATTAATTTGATTCGTATGACAGTTTAAAGAAACTAAATTTATAAGTTGTGATACATCTAATGCTTGTAAATTATTTCTACTACAATTTAGTGTTACTAAATTAATAAGATGTGTTAAATCAAGAGTAGTAAGATTGTTAGTACCACAATGTAATGCAGTTAATCCAATGGAATTAGATATGTCTAGAGTACTTATTTTATTTGAAGTACAATTTAAAGTAGTTAAGTTTATAAGATTAGAAGTATCTAATATTTCAATTTTATTACTGTTACAAGCTAATGACGTAAGATTAATAAGGTTAGAAACATCTAGCACACTAATTTGATTATCATAACAACTTAAAGATGTGAGGTTAATAAGAGAAGCCACATCTAATATACTAATTTGGTTGGTTCTACAACTTAAGAATGTTAAATTAGCTAGGTTTGAAACATCTAGAATACTAATTTTATTTACTGCACAATTTAGAAATGTTAAGTTTGTAAGATTGGAAACATCTAAAACACTTATTTCATTTGTACTACAAGTTAATGATTGTAAATTTGTGTTACTTGAAACATCTAATACAGTAAGATTATTATTACTACAATTTAGAGTAGCTAGGCTTGTAAGCGCTGAAATATTTAACTCCTGTAGGTTATTATAACTACAGTTTATAGTTGTTATATTCACAAAATGTTCAATTCCACTTAATGAAGCAATATTCTTGTTAGACATATTTAACGTTGTTCTAGCAGTGATTTTATTAATATCAGTAGAAGTTAATACAGTTCCACTATCGATACTATCATCATAGCCTGTATTTCCAAGCACTGCTTGAGCGATAATAGTACGGAAATTAGAATCTGGGAAGGCATCAGCTAAAGTTGTAGTATCTGGTACTAGTGTACTAACACTATCTGCCGTGGGACTAATTGTAATAGGCTCTATTACAGGTATGATTTCTAAATCTTCTTGATTACTAATTGGTGTTTCTAATACTTCTTCTTCAATAATAGGTTCTTCTGTTGGGGGTGTTTCTAATGTTGGTTCTTCAGCGTTAATTCTGATTATATTGGATGTAGAAAAACCTACAATCATTCCTCCTACTAATAAACGTGTGATTATTTTTTTATTCTTTGTTTTCATTTTCTTCCTCCGTAATGCTTTATCTTTGTTCTAATTAAGTTTTACATCATATTGTACAAATTGATTATTTATATTGAATAAAACAACAATAATATCACCTTCAAATTCGCCATTAATAATATTATCTTTTGAAAGAAAATATTTTTTTCCTTTATACTCAATATAAGATTTTTGATAATTAACTTCTTGATAAATATCATCGATAACTAATTGTATATATTGTTTATGATTATAGACTGTCTTAAGTTGTGGAGCATGTTCATCAATAGTATCTATTTTAATATCCACTGTTTCATCTTTTGCTTGGATTTTATATATTCCATTCTGATTTGCTTGAAAAACAATCTCTGAATTCTTGTATGTAAATGCTATCTCCTTTTTATCAAAATAGATAGAGACATCCTTTTCTTTTATTGAAGAATCTAACGCAATAGTAATAGGAATGCTATATCTAGTGAGATTTTTATCATAACTAATTTCTGACATCCATTGGTATCCATATTTATGAGGATTCCATACTAAATCACCTAATGGTTTTTGAATGCTATCATTAGAGAAGTTAGTATCGTTTTGTAAAATATAAATAGATACAATCACTAATGAACAAACTAAAGTACTAAGAAATAATGTTTTAAATGATAGCACAGATAGTATATTTTGAAGTAAGGAATAGGGCTGAACAAGAGTATTAAAATTAGGATTATATACGTGATTTTGTTTAGCGTTTATTTCTTTTCTATGTGTGTTTAAACTAACTTTTAATAATATTGGGAGTGACAAATAGTTGTATAACTTGGTATTATTTTCTTCTTGATATTCCGATATTTGTTTCTCCAAATTCTTTCTACCATTATGTAGTCGTGCTTTTACACTATTTGAATTACAATCTAAAATACGAGCAATTTCATCGACTTTGAATTCTTCAAAATAAAAAAGAATAACGGCTTCTCTTTGTTTTCTTGGTAGATTACTAACAAATTTAGAGATTAATCTCTTAGTTTCTTGTAAGTCATACGATTCTTTAGGCAAAACATCACTTCTCACTTCAGGTATTTTCGATTCAAAGTTCTCAGAGAAATTGTCAGTATCCACAAATGATAAATCTTTTCTCTTTCTTTTACGCAAATAGTTATAACAACAATTGGTTACAACTTTATGCATCCATGCATTAAATTTATCTAAATCTTTAGCCATATCCATTTTTTTATATATTCTAATAATTGACTCCTGGGTTGCATCCTGTGCATCAGCTTCATTACCAACAATGATGTAACACCAATAATATACTTTATTGATGATTTTTGAGTATAATAACTCAAATTTATCTTTGTTATTTAGAACTTCTTTAACGAGATGGGCAAGTTCATCATCTCTCATTTTCTTTCCCTCCTTAAAACAGTATTCTTACTTACCCTAATACTTACACACATGTTATTTGAAAAGGGTTATATTTTTATTATAAAATTTTAATTCTTTTTTTATTTATAAATTAAGCAACTTTTAGATTACCATTAAAAAGACATAAAAAGAAAGAATACGACTTTTTTTACAATATATAATAAATTACGTAAGAGCATTCTAGAACAAGAAATAAATATATTTATTTGTTATACTATAAATGGGTGATATATATGAAATGGGAAGTTTTATTTCCAAAAGATGCAATGCCATCTTTTGATGATGTTAAAGAATATATTAATAATTCGTTATGGGATGAATTACATACTATATTATTAGAGGATTATAAAGTCAAAACTAAAGTAGAATATAGTGGATGTTCTCTTCCAGGATGGAATATTAAATATAAGAAAAAAGGAAAGAGTTTATGTACAGTATATCCAAACCAAGGGTATGCAAAAGCATTAGTTATAGCTAATAAAATCAATGCATTAGAAATTGAAAGTATCATTAGTAAATGTAATGAAGATATACAAAAACAGTATCATGATGTGGATTATCTTAATGGCGCAAAGTGGTTGTTTTTTGATATAAAATCTAAAGAAATATTAAATATTGTTTTAGAATTAATCGCGATTCGAACACAATAATAGTTTTTAAAGAACATCTTAAAAGTTAACATTAAACGTTAACTTTTTGAGATGTTCTTTTTATTATGTTCTATTGTCAACAAATGTAGATTTTTATATACAAAAGTTGTATTGTGTTGCTTTTTATACAAAAAATATATTATATTAGAAAGTGAGAGGTTTAAAAAGTAATAGAAGGGAAAGTATATGAAAAAGGAAATTGAAGAATTTAAAAATGGTGATATTGAAGCTTTTGAAACAATATATAAGATGTATTATAAAAAAATATATCTTTTTTCATTACAATATTATTACGATCAAAAAATAGCAGAAGATGTAGTCCAAACAACTTTTATGGAAATGTATAAAGCAAGGAAGAAACTTCGTGATAACGAAGCTTTTTATAGTTGGATGATGCAGATTGCTTATCGACAAGCAAAACAAATTGTAAAAAAGGAAAAGAAGAGAAAATCAGTGATTGATAATGTTTCTTACATTGAAGGGGTGTTAGATCAAACACAAATTTCTTTAGAACAAGAAATAACAGATAAAGAAATGATTCGTGTTATTCAACAAAGAATTCAACAATTAAAACCTATTTATAAACAAGTAGCGATTCTATATTACTATGAACAAAAATCAATTAAGGAAATTTGTCAGTTATTATCATTAGCTGAAGGAACTGTGAAAAGTAGAATTCATAGAGTTAATAAGATATTAAGGAAAGATTTGGAAAAAGAAGGTTTATCTCCAAATATGGAAAAATCATTTGTTTTCTATGGGGTTCTATGGAATACAATACTTCAAAATTTGGATATCCAAACTTCAATATCGATATCTGATATTATGGAGAAAGTAAAAGTTGCAGGAACAGCTGTAAGTACATTATTAGGTTTGAAAATCTTATTGGGTAGTTTGAGTGCAATCGCTATTATTGGTGGTGGACAATATTTCTTTAGCGAGCAGGAACAAGGAGTGGAAACAAATATTCATATTCCTAATATTACTATTACTGAAGCTAAAGATATATGTTATATCACGGATGTTAGTTATGAAGAACATTATGTCGCAGGTCCTTTGTTATTAAACATCACAACTTCAACAGATGATTATGACAAAATAGAGATTAATGGAGTTGATAATAGAAATGTGTATGAAAACGGAGATTACATAATAGATCTTATAAAAAATGAAGAAATCATTGATCAAAGAGTAATTACAATTGTTAATATAGATAAGAATTTACCAGAAGTATTAGAAGTAACAAGACAAGATGAATGGTTTATGATTCGTTTAGATGATTTAGAATCAGGGTTAAATTATAATTCTTTATCGTATTATGTTGATGGAGTTCAAAATTATAATATAAGGTATAATACTACTGATAATGTTATATATGTATTATATTATCCAGGCGCAAATAACAAATTATATATTGAAGATAATGTAGGTAATTGGAGTTATGTAGAAATAATTTCACAATTAAAGGAAGTTTTTTAAAGTTTTTGCAACCTTTTTGAAATTGACTACACCTATATATAATGAACAAGTGATTTTTAAGCATAATTGTGGATATGTTTATAGATTGTAATTTGTGATTTGGAGGAGAGAAGAAAATGAGAAGAAGTAAAATAATTTTTTCTACTTTATTAGTTTGTGTATTATTTTTAGGGCAGGTGTTTCCTATATCAGCGATGGAAGAAAGCACTTCTTTAGAGATAGAAAATAATTCAACAAAAGAAGATGATATACAGATAGATGAAAGTATTGAAGATAGTGAGGAAATAATAGAGGATAGTATTATTAATCAAGAAGGAGTCGTAGAAGAGGCAACCATTTTGAAAAGAGATACATATAGTGATATTGGGATTACGAATCGTGCTGGTGGTACTCTTGTTGAAGTTTCTAATGAATTAGATTTAATAACAGGTATTAATTTAGGAGAAGAGTATTTTAGAGTAGAAGCTTCTTTTGAAATTAGTAATCCAATTCTTATTCCAAGTGGCCAAAATGTATCTATTTTAGGAAATAATTATAGTATAACAACAACTGCAGGAAATACGGAAGGACATTTCAAAGTTGAGGGATATTTATCATTGGGAGATTGTAGTTTAACGAGCGATGATACTCCAAATAGAGTGGCAGGTATTAAAGTTGAAAACGGTGGAGAATTAGAATTTTTAGATATGGAAATTATAAATCCAGCTAATACAGATCGAGTTATTGAGGTTATGGAAAATGCTTCTATCTTTATTAGTAGAGGGAGAATTAGCGGTTGTAGTAATGGAGCTATTTATCTTCATGATAATGCAAAAATGAAAACTTCATGGAGTGATATTTCTAATAATACGGCTGACAAAGGTGCGGCGGTTTATGCAGAAAAAAATTGTAATATACAAATAATTCGTGGAAGTTTATCTAATAACAAAGCGGATTATGGAGGCGCTATTTACATAGATACGGATAGTACTATAAAATTAATATCACATCTAAATGACAATGAAGCCATTGATGGAGGCGCTATTTATGTAAATGATGGAAATCTCATTATTAAGGATTCAGGAGAAGCACAGACTGTATCAGAATATTATAATAATCATGCCCTAAATAATGGTGGTGCCATCTATCTAACAGAAGATAGTGTTTGGGAAACAGGAACATCTGGTCAAGAAGATTATATATTTGAAACTAATATAGCGGATAATTATGGAGGTGCTATCTATAGCGAAGGAACAATAGTACCAAGTACAACTGAATATGGAAATTTTTTAGCTATGTACATACGAAACAATGAAGCTAAAAAAGGTGCGGGAATGTATCTAACTTCAAGTGCAGAAACTCTCATTGAAAGAAATATTATGTTTTCAGAGAATATTGTTACAGAAGACGGTGGTGGAATTTACAATGCTGGAAAATTAGAAATTAATGGTTCAGATTTCGCATATAATGAAGCTACAAACGGTGCTGCTATGTATATTGATACGAATGGTGAATTCCTATATGAAGGTGATCAATATTTCTATTATAATATTGCATCAGGAAATGGTGGAGCTATATATAATGATGGTTTTATGGATATACGCCCAATGGCAGAAGATTTCTATTTTGAACTTGTAGAGAATGAAGCTGAAAATGGTGGAGGAGTCTATTTAGATGCAAATGGAGCTCTTACTTTCCGTCGTGCTCATAAATTTAAAGATAACATTGCAACTAACAATGGAGGAGCTATTTATACTAACGGTAGTATAGATATGTATAGTGTCGAAATAGACGGAAATACTGCTGAAAATGGTGGTGGTATCTATGTAACGCAAGATGCTACAGCGATAGTATTTGGAGATAGTAAACTAACAAATAATACGGCTATTAAAGATGGTGGAGCAGTATATACGGAAGATCATGGTGATTACCATAATATAGTATCTGGTGATTATAGTAATATAATGATAACTGGTAATATTACATTTAGTGGTAATACAGCTAGGATATTGTGTGAACCAGTTTCAGGAATTGAGAACATCGTTACCAATATTGAGTATATAGAAACAAGTGCAATGAAAGATAGCCAATACATGCATCCAATTAATAACTATGATATTAATCACTATAGATTATTTACATTAAATTATGATGCAAATAATGGTATCGGTAGCATTCCCACAGCTACTTATAGTACAGTAGAAACAGTAACTGTTGCATCGAATAGTGGTTTTAGTTATGGTAGTTATGATTTTGTGGAATGGAATACTCAAGCTGATGGTAATGGTACAAGTTATCAACCAGGTAGCTCAATAATAGTTGATGGTCATATAACTTTATATGCTATCTGGGATCAACCTGTATCAACGTATCAAGTAACTTATATGGGTAATGAAAATACTGGTGGGGTAGTTCCTCTTGATACAAACCTTTATCAAAATGGTAATACAGTTACTGTATTAGGTAAAAATACTTTATTTAGAGATGATTATACATTCACAGGATGGAATACTGAACCAAATGGAAGTGGAATCGATTATGCAGCGAATGACACATTTGTTATGGGGACAAGTGGTGTAACTTTATATGCCCAATGGAGTACAATCCCTGCACCAGCGATTCAATATATAGTGTTATTTGAAAGTAATGGTGGAACTATTGTTCCTTCACAAACAGTGTTAAAAGGAACAACGGCTACGGTACCAACAAATCCAACAAAGGAAGGATATACATTTGTTGGTTGGTATAGTGATAGTAATTTAACAACATCATATAACTTTAATACACCGGTTATGAATAATATAACTTTATATGCGAAATGGAATAAAGTAACAGAACCAACGAAACCAACACCAGAAATAGTGGATGAAATTGAAATTAATATTGGTGGAGGAAGACCAACTGGCTCAAATCAGCCAAATACTGCTGATAATAGTACAATAGGGCTATGGGGAGTACTTGTGCTTAGCAGTTTAGTGTTAGGATTATTCGCATCAAAAAGAAAAAAGATATAATATATATGAGATACTACATATTCTTTTATAGAATATGTAGTATTTTTTATATACAGTCTGTCATTTATTCCCTTTTATTCTATATAGTAGATATCTTTATAATTCAAATATTTGTAACAAAAAATGAAACCCGTTACATTATGCCCTTGTTTTGTATCTTGCAGAAATTATTTATGATACCGTATACATATGTTATACATGTACAGGCAATGTATAAAGAAAGGGGATAGGAATGAAAAAAGTAATAACGACGGTATTATCGATAGTAATGATGTTATCTATTTTTGTACCAACAACAGTATATGCGAATGAAACAAATGTAAATCTTGATGATTATGAAAAGAATGATGCATATACATATATGGTATTAGCAGTGACTGGGAAGGTCGTGCGAGTTAGTGATGACAATACATTACAAGTAGATGTTGAAGAACATGTAGGAAATGAATTAGATATTAAATCATTATTCAATATAGAGATGAACAGTGAGGGAACGCGAGTTCAGATTATTCGTAGTGATACTAATAAAGTTTGGAAAAGCGATGGTAATTCATTAGATGCAAATGGTTCAAAACAAGGAAATATTCATAATGGTAGTTGGGAAGGCTTTGAAATCATAACTGATGAAGAAACCCAATTATCAAAAATAAGAAATTATAATGGGAAATACATAACAGTATCTGGTGACACCTTAGTAATGGGAACAACAGATATTGAAACAGCTGCTGAGTTTTATATTATTACACCAATGTATGATGATATTACAGTTTATATCGAACATGTGGCATCAGGTAAATATATTAAAGCTAATGGAATAAATGGTGATGCTTTGAGTGTTACTGGCGAGGCAGTTGATAACAATATTGGTGATGACTTACGATACTCACCAATGTTTGGAGAGTATGATGGTATAGAAGTAGCTAATTTTATTTCTAAAGCATATCCAAATTTAGCTTGGAAATCTGGTGGAAAAGATGAAGTCTATCAAAATACAGATATTAAAGCTGGTGGCTGGGAATCCATTATTGTTGTTCCTAATGGCGATGGCACTATTTCTTTTAAAGATTCTCAAAACAAAAGTTATATTACGATAACAGATACGGGCAGTATGAAAAGAGGGTATAAAGAAGAATTAACAGATAATGAAAAGTTTATTATTCACACAGTAACAAGCCCTAAAAAAGTTACAGATATAAAGACAAGCCAAGTTAATGATTCTAATATGATAGTATCATGGGGTGGTGTTAAAGAAACAATTTATACTGGATATCAAGTTATTGCAACACCTCCACTTGGTTCGGGAAAAGCAGTTATTACTACTGATGAAACAAACAATACATCGGTTATGTTAGAAGATTTGGAACCAGGAACAAATTATGAAATCGTAGTTCGTACAGTAAATGGTGTTAGTAAAGCCGTTGATAGTAAACCAATTATGCAACAAACTAAAAATGGTCCATGTCCAACACAACCAACAGAGTTAAGCGCAATCGAA
>JBKEBJ010000399.1:0-9942 GCA_047973105.1 Coprobacillaceae bacterium
GTGTAATTCAGAATGTCAAGTTTTTATTTGTCACAAACAAAGCAACTAGAAATTGAAGCTATTGTTATGATTAACTCGTACGAAAACTGGGGGTGAATAAATGAATAATCTAGAGAATGAAATTAAAGAATATTTAATTGATAATGATTTAACTGATAAGTCTGTAAATCAAATTGCTGATGAATTTTATGTCTCTAGAGCATACATTTATAAAGTCATCAATAAATTAGGGTTTAATTCGTATCGAGATATGAAGTTTCAAAAACAATTAAAAAGTGAAATGCCAATGAAAAGAACCAGTGAAATTCATGAAATCAGCTCAAATGCTCTAGATAATATAGTTTACGAAATTAAGAGTTGCAATATGATCTTTATTTTAGGTTGTGGTTTATCAAAGGTTAGTGCTGAATATTTTGGATCTCAACTATTGAATCTTGGATATTTTGCACTGTGGTTTTGGGACATAAAACAATACAAAGAATATCTCAATATGAAAAAGAAATCTAGTTTAACAATAATCGTATCTAGTAGTGGAGTAATTGAACCACAAGTCAAACGATTACTTACAGAATCAAATAAAACTTATGCTGTAACAGTCTTAGATTCAGAGTTATTTATTGCTGCAACTAATGTGGTTGGATTTAATAGTAAAGTTGATAAGCTTTCAGATAAGTTTAGTAGAGAAAATCAAGTTGACCTATTACTAGTGTTACATCAAATTTTATTAGGAATTGAAGAAGGAACAGGTGGGAGGTGATTGGCTTATTGGAAAAAGAGTATTAAAAATTCAAATATTAAAGAGAGGATAATATGGGAACTCAAGTTTTGAAACAACGAATACCGAAGAATATTGGAAATAACATTTATCCGTACATATTGATTACTCCATTCTTCATAATATCAATATTATTTTTGTTTATACCAATAGTATTAAGTGTATATTACAGTGTATTAGATATAAACTTTCTAAACATAAGCAACTCAACATTTGTAGGTTTAGAAAATTTTAAGTCTATATTTAGTAATGAAGAATACTGGCAGTCGATAGCGAATATTATTAACCTATTAATCATTATTATACCAGTGACAACGATAATATCTTTTAGTCTTGCATTACTTGCAAAGGATAATAGAAAATCGAGTATGGCAATGAGAACAATATTCTATTTACCTTACATTTTAACCCCAGTTGCAATTGCATCTGTGATGTCAATCTTGTTTGGGAAAGATGGCTTTTTAACATTAATGTCAAGTTCTATACTTGGGACAAGTAATATTGCATGGAACACATCAGTTGATTATGCAACATGGCTAATTATTTTCACAATCATATGGGTACAAGTAGGATTTTATATGATTCTTTATATTACTGCTATGAATAATATTCCAAAAGAATTATATGAAGCTGCTGAAATTGATGGTGCTGGAAAATTAAAACAACTTTTGTATGTAACAATTCCACAAGTGAAAAATACAACGTTTATGGTAGTGTTTATGATTTTCATTACAACGGTGCAACAATTCGATATACCTTTTATCATATCGACAATAGGTAACGCTTCACCGGGGAGTCCTGAAGGAACTACCCTGACACCCGTGATGTATATATATGATCAAGCATTAAATAAAAATAATACAGGAATGGCATCTGCAGCAACTGTGATTTTAGTATTGTTCATGATAGTGATTGCAATTGTACAATTCAAAGTGAGTGGAGGTAAAGATGAGGAATAAAAAGAATTTTTTTTACATGCTATTTAGCTTTCTGCTCATGGCCATATTTATACTGCCGTTACTATGGATGTTATATGCCTCGTTAGTTAATGGAGATGCAAACTTATCAACTAGTATATTTAATTTTTCAAAATATACTATTAGTAATTATTTTGCTATATTAGAAAAATCTGACATGCTTAGATGGGCTTTTAATAGTTTGTTTATAACATCTTCTATAGTGGTACTGAACATAGTAATTGGTTTATGTGCTGCATACGCGATGGCAAGACTAGAATTTAAAGGAAAAAAGCTTACGCTGATTTATGTTGTATTTGTAATGATGGTACCAGCACAGATATTAATAATACCAACATTTTTAATGATAAATAAATTTCATATGGTAAACAGTTATCTAGGATTAATAATTCCATTTGCTGCTAATCCATTTAGTATTTTCATTTTTCGACAATACTACTTATCATTTCCAAAAGAATTTGAAGAGGCAGCTCGAATTGATGGATGTAGTGAATTTACAATATTAACGAAAGTAGTTGTTCCATTATCAAAAAATGTAATAACTACCCTAGCGATTGTACTTTTTATATGGAACTTTAATGCATTCATATATCCAAGTATACTAATTAAAAATCCAGATTTATATACAATTCCAATGGGTGTAGCTCAGTTGACAAATTCTCAATATCTACCAAATGTTGCACAACAAATGGCAGGAGCAACACTAGGATTATTACCAATTTTAATATTTTATATAGTTTTTCAAAGAAAAATTATTTACAATGATACCTCAAGTGGTATCAAATAGGAGGAGAAATGAAAAAGATTTTAAGTTTATTAGCAGTAGGGATATTAGGGCTTTCAGGATGTGGTGCAGCAGTTGAAGAAACACCTGAATCAATCTCAATCACATTTGAGGCAACAGGAGACATGCCTGCAAAATACGAAGAAATGTTTTCAAGATATACAGAGCAAACAGGTATTGAAGTTGATTTATTACCGGTTGTTGGATCTGATGCTTATAAGCAATCAATATTATCTGGTGCGGCAAGTAATAGTTTGCCTGATATTATATGGACCAATTCTGGTGCCGAATTAAGAGAATATGTTGATAATGGAGTTGTAATTAACATAGATGATTATATGACTAGAGATCTTGCTAATTACCAAGAATCAATACTTAGTGGTTTCTATGTTGATGATAGTTTATATGGCTTACCGTCAGATTATAATTCGACAGCATTATACTATGATGAAACAGTTTTCGATGGTGATATTTCAACGTATAGTGATTACAAGAGCGCGCTTGAATCGTATGCAAAAGATACAGGACAAGCAGGTCTTGGTATTGATCCAAAGTTAAATTATATATATCCATTTTATTTATCAGCAGGATTATCTCTAGTTGATGATTCAGGTCAGCCCGATTTAGATGCAATTAATAGTGACTTACATATGACAGTTTTAACTGAGATTAATGATTTATTTGAACAAGGGTTAGCTACTACTCCATATATTACTGGAGCAGGATGGGATGGAGAACTGCTTCAGGATGGAACTGTACCATCATTATACGGTGGTACTTGGGTTCAAGGAGTAATACAGTCTGAGAATATCAAAGCGACAGAACTACCGATAGTTAATACAGAAAATGCGATGTTATATACAGCAGGTTATGCAGTTACTAGTAGTAGTGAGTATCCACAAGCAGCGGTAGATTTAATAGAATATATGACAAGCGATGATGAGGTAATGTATTCTTATGAAAATGGTCTAATAAGTTTACCATCGACGTTAAGTGGTCAAGAAATATTAAATGAGAATAAACCGGATGATGAATTCTTACCAGTATATTACAAAGCGGCAGAAGCTGGATATGATTTTAATACAATTGATCCAGAGTTTTTAGACTTATATAACAAGCAAATTGAAAATTTAATTTATGGTGAAGCAACACCAGAAGAAGTTGTAGAAAAACTTAATAAGGAGATTGAAGAATAATGTTTGAAATAATTAATCCAAGAACACAAGGGTGGATAGAACCCACAGCAGAATATAATGAATTATATAAAAAGTATTTAGGAGAAGATTTTGAAAGCCTATCAAGTCGTTTAAAGAATTGTGTATATCTATTTCTAGATGGTTTATATGATGAAGAGGAGAAAGCACTACATCACTACTATCGTGCTCACGATCAGTATACATCAGAGATAGATAGTGGAAATTTTTTAATGGCAATTAATTATCTTACAATGTATGATATTGATACTAATCCAGAAAATTTAAAGAGAGCAGAAAACTGTTTTAAATGGGCATATGAAAATTGTACAGAAATTCATCCAATGTTTACATGGCAAGGTGGAGTGCAAGATGGATTTAAGAATAACGAGTTATATGTTAAATATACAGGAGATGCGTTTTGGGTTGCTAATGCCCTTTATAAACGTACAGGAAATGAAGAGTACTTATTTTACATAAAACAATTTCACAATTTCTTTAAGCAGGCAAGAAAGAATAATTTTGCATACAAATTTGATAAAGATTCATATCAATGGACAAAGACTGGTTTTGTATGGCAATCATTTGGATTTCCAGTAACATGTTATTTAGAACTTTATGAAATCACAAAAGAAAAGAAATACATGGAAGAAGCCTTTACATGGTTAGATGAGGGGCTAACATATCAAAAAGTAGATGGTGGCTTTTATTTAATTGATGGAGAATTTTGGAATTCAGACTTAACAGCGCCAGAATTAAGAGCTCTTGTATATGGTTATACTTTAACTAAAGACGAAAAGTATTTAACAGCTGCAAAGTCATTTGGTGACTGGTTAGAGAAGCACCAGAATAGCGATGGGTCATGGCCAATTGGAATTGACTTAGATGGAGAAGTATGTGCTCCAAATGTAGGCCCTGGAGATATGCCAAATATAGCAATAAGTTTATTACTATTACATGAAGCGACTAAGGAAGAAAAATATTTAAATACTGCTTTAAAAGCATTTGGCTACTCACTTGATTTACAAGCAGTTGAAGGTGCAAAATACCCAAATTTTTTAGATGACCCAAAAGTTAAGTATGGTTTTTGGTCGTGGGATCCATTACTTGATAATTCATTAAGTGGTGATCAATCAGTTCACCATGTACGCGGAATCATCTATGCAATGTCGTATTTAACAACGCTTAAGGAGAATAATGATATTTAAGGAATGGGAAATCATTGAGGATGAATATAAGCAAGACTATCTAGCGAAAACAGAAAGTATTTTTGCACTAGGAAATGGCGCACTAGCAGTTAGAGCCACAAATGAGGAAATGTCAATTAGTAAGAAACATAATATGTTTCTTGCAGGCGTTTTTAACAAAGCTAACCCAGAAGAAGTTACTGAATTAGCTAATATTCCAGATGTTACAGGATTAGAATTAAAAGTTAATGGAAAACTACTAATAATTGATGAAAGTAATATCAGCAATTATCAAAAATCTTTGAATTTAAAGACAAACTTAGTAAAAAGGAGTTTTTCAGTTAAGCTTGAAGAAGGTAACTTAAATTTTGAATTTAAAAAATTCATTTCACATGCAGACCGAAACTTATATATGCAAAAGTTAAGAATTGAAAGTGATGTAGAGCTAGAAATTGAAATGGTTAGTGGCATAGATGGAACAGTAACAAACAGTGGTTCACAGCATTTCTATGAAGGTGAAAAGAGATTATATAATGATATATTAAGCTATTCTGGATTTACTACAGAAAATAAGTATCAGGTAACAACTTTACTAAATAATAAATTCACTGTAAATGTGGATCAACTAGTTGTGATGAAAAGAAGAAAAATTCAATTTGATTATAAATTTCTACTATCTCCTGAAACTCCAATTGAATTAGAGAAAGCTTCTTACCACTATGTTGGAACACCAGAAGAAAAGCTGGAAGAATTCCAAGAAATAACTAATAACACATTTGAAGAAAACTTACATTATCATAGTATTATAATGGATAGGTTTTGGGAATTAAATGATATAGTAATGAAAACAACAGAGAAAATTAAGTGTGTATCAAGGTACTCTCAATTGATGCTTCTCAACCAAAGTCCTGCACATACCCCAGACTGTAACATTGGTGCAAAGGGAATGACAGGTGAAGGATATAAAGGTCACGCGTTTTGGGATACCGAAATTTTTATGCTCTCTTATTTTGTATTAACAAATAAAAAGAAAGCTAGAAACTTGGTTAAATATCGATATCTTGGACTTGAAGGAGCAAGAAAGAAAGCAAAAGATAATGGCTATAGTGGAGCAATGTTTCCTTGGGAAAGTGCAAGCCCAGAATGTGGAGAAGTGACACCGCTATGGGGAGCAGCCGATATAGTTACTGGTAAACCTATTAAAATTATGTCTGGTATATTAGAACAACATATCACGGCAGATGTATCATATGGGATATGGCTATATAATTCAGTGCACAATGATGAAGAATTTATGAACAAATACGGGTATGAAGTAGTTCTTGATGCCGCAAAGTTCTGGTCAAGTAGAGTGGAACTAAAAGAAGCTACTTATCAAATATTAGATGTTATTGGCCCGGATGAGTATAAGGAAAATATTGATAATAATACGTTTACTAACTATATGGCAAAGTGGAATATTGATTATGCTTTAAAATGTATCAAAGAGAAGAACTTAGATGAGTTAGTTCAAAGTTTAGAAATTGATGTAGAGCTACTTAAAAATATATCCACGAACATGTATATTAGCAAACCAAATAGTGAAGGGTTACTATCACAAAATGACCAATATTTTGAATTAGATTACATAGACTTAACTGAGTATAAAGAAAGTGATGATGTAACAAAAATCTTTAAAGATTATAATTTAGAACAGATAAATAAAATACAAGTATCAAAGCAAGCAGATTTACTAGTACTCTTCTTATTGTTCCCAGATCAGTTTCCTGAAGAGGTAAAGAGAGCTAACTATGATTTCTATGAACATAGGACTTTACATGATTCAAGTTTATCCCTTTCAACCCATGCTATTCTTGAAGCGGATTTAGGTAATCCAGAAAAAGCCCTAGCAATGTTCAAAAAATCATTCGATATTGATTTAGGAGAAAATATGATGTCTTCAAATGAAGGGATTCATATTGCATCATTAGGTGGAATTTGGCAAACATTAACTTACGCATTTTTAGGAATTAGAATCACTGCTGAGGGGTTAAATATTAGTCCGAATCTACCGAAGGAAATCAAAGAGTTAAAGGTGAGATTAACTTATCACGGATGTGATTTATTTATAACAGCAACTGATTCTAATCTTATTCTAAACATAGAAGAGAATAAAAAGCTAAAGTTATTGATTGCAGGAAAAGAAACAGTAGTAGAGGGTTCTATGGTATTAGAATATTAAAATGGAGATAAAAATGAAAAAAAAATATCATGTTTATAATGTGTGATCAACTACGCGCTTCAAGTTTAGGGTGTTATGGTGATGTTAATGCGAAAACACCGAACATTGATTTACTTGCAAAAGAGGGTGTACTCTTTGAGAATGCGTTAGCAACTACGCCTCTATGTACACCGGCTAGAGCTAATATAATGACGGGAATGCAAGCATTTGAACATTCGGCATCAGGGCACGATTATCACTTGGATAACAAGTACCCCTTCTTGAGTGACTATTTTAACCAAGAGGGGTATAAGACGATGTATTTTGAAAAGTGGCATTTGGATGGTTCCCATGTACCAATTACTAATGAAGCAAGTAAGTTAATCGTTCCTAGAAATAAACGAGGGAATTTTGACACATGGATAGGCTATGAAAATAATAACAACCAAAATCATTTCTATCTACACGGTCACGATAATCAAGGTGAAATAAAACCAAGTTTAATTACAAGCTACGAGACAGATTACTTAACAGATCTTGCAATAAAAAATATAGACAGTAATCAAGAAATGCCATTCTTTATGTGGCTAAACTTTCAACCTCCACATGACCCTTATATTGCTCCAGCAAAATATTATACTGACTCTATGGGTACTACAATTAAACTTAGGGATAATGTACCTAAAGGTGGAGAGCATGAGAGACAAGCTAGAGAAGATTTATCTGCTTATAACGCAATGATTACATGCATAAATAATAACCTGGGGAAATTAGTGTAGTACCTTAGAGAAAATAACCTGTTTAAAAATACTCATATTGTTTTTACCTCAGATCACGGAGATATGCACGGAAGTCACGGGCAGTACCGAAAGACAACGTATTACGAAGAATGTATCAAAGTTCCATTTATTATAGGAGGAACAATACCACAGGATTATGAGGGATGTTTATCTAAGAATAGTGAAGTACTATTAGGACAGCAGGATGTAACATCAACATTACTTGGACTAGCTGGAATACGCAAGCAAGCGCATTTAACAGGCGTGGATTACTCTAGTTTACGAACAGGTGGTAAAATACCAAAAGGTCATAATTCGTTGGTATTCGGAAATTATATACCGACAAATCATGAAAACAGCGTTAAGGTGCAGTATAGAGGGCTAGTAACAAAAGAAAATTATAAGTACGTAATTACAAAGTTGGGTGAGGCAGCATTATTTAACTTGACAGAAGACAAATTTGAACAAGTCAATCTATTGTACAATCCGATGTATGATAATTTACATATGTTGTTACAAGCTGAAATGCTAAATTTACTTGAACAAAACAAGGACCCTTTTTTCAAGTGTAATATTATAAAACTATTAAAAACTTATGGGAGAGAATATGAAGTATAAAGGAATATTATTTGATTTAGATGGAGTGATTTGCGATACAGCGAAATTACACTATTTAGTTTGGAAAAGATTGGCAAATGAACTTGGTGGTGATATAACTTTAGAATTTAATGAGACTTTGAAAGGTGTGGACAGAGCTGAGTCATTGCGACGAATATTAGCACATATAAATGTTACTAGCACTGAAGAACAGTTTGAGAAGCTGATGACCCAGAAGAATAGATGGTATGTTGAGAGTCTAGAAACATTATCAAATAAAGATATTTTGCCAGGAATCGAGTTGTTTATAAGAGATTTAAAAAATAATAATATTAAAATAGCAATAGCCTCCGCATCTAAAAATGCACCACTTATATTAGAGGCTATAGGTTTAAGTGAGCAAATTGATACAATAGCAAATCCAGAGCATGTAATGAATAATAAGCCTGCACCAGATATCTTTTTATTAGCGTCTAAACAATTAAACTTAGAACCATATGAGTGCATTGGAATAGAAGATTCACAAGCTGGTATTGATGCATTAAACCATGGGGAAATTAATAGTATCGCTGTTGGGAATACGCTATTAAACGCAACAAAAAATATTTCAAGTACAGAGCAATTAACATTTGAGTTACTTGAAACAGTGTAAATGATTAATTGTGGTCTGAGTGTTACAATTAAAAATTCAATATGAATAGCATTATTAAACTACTTTGGTAATAGTTGTCTAATTTTACTGAATATTAATATACTTACAAAAGCAACGGTAGTGTTCCCACACGTAGAAGAAAGATAGTAGCCAAGGCTACTATCTTTTTTGTATACTATTTATGTGATTAAGTGTTATTTGATAATAAAGTTTTAAGTTCGGTTCTAGTAATAATATAATATTTTTCAGGCTTTAATAGCTTCATTTGAGGCTTGACTGAACCACTATTTAATGTTTGATAATCTGTTGCTTGCTCTTCAACCATTGAAGTACTATCACCATCAATAGAAAAAGAATAGGTTAAGGTAGAAGGTGATTTAATATCATAAGAATTTAAAATAGATAAATCAGATTTATTTATAAGGCTCCAATACGCATCAGTAACAATTGCCATATGAATATTCCCATTAACTAACAATTCTAATTTACGAAGTGAAGATTGCTCAAAAGATGTAAATAATGAAGACTCAAGATGATTAAAGTCAGAGTGTAATTGAGTCAAGATGTAGTAGTTATCCTCATTATTCAGTAATGATAGAGGTAAAGAAACTTTGATTTCGCTATTGAAGAAAAGTCGCTGTAATATATTTAAATCGACAAAGGTTACAACGGTACCACTTTTGGATTTGTCTAGAGATACTGCATTTTCCATTTCCAGTTGTTGAATGCAAAGTTGAATGGTACCTCGAGAACATTCGAAGTGATCAGATAAAGTTTTTATAGATGGAAACTCATCGC
>JBKEBJ010000419.1:0-1705 GCA_047973105.1 Coprobacillaceae bacterium
CTGGATTATATGATGGAATTGTACCTCCTACACCCATATCAAATGACTGTTCAGGTTTTGGTAAGAATCTTTTAACTTCATTGTAAGTATTTCCGTTATATTCTTTTGTTCCAATTTCACATTTACCTGTTGAACCTGGTACCATATTCCAATTCATAACAGCAGGTTCACCTTTTTTCTTTTGACCAATACTAATAAAGAATTCAGATAAGAAACCTTCTGTTTTTTGATGTAATAATATATTGTGCATTACATTAACTACTTGAACCTGATTATCTATTAATGCACTAATTTCTAAAGTAAGAATTGCCTTAGGACATGCTGAGATTTTTGTACCTCCGTTATAATGCCCTTTCTCCAATTTTAAAACTTTATAATCATAAGTACCTTTAGGTAATAAAATAAGACTACTTTCTTTTTCAATAGGTGAATCCCACCCAAGAGCTACTTCCCCACCTTGTGGGGCTTGTGGTTGTGCTCCTTGACCTTGTTGTTGCATTGTATTTCCTTGTTGCATATTTGCTGCGTTGTTATTTCCGTACATTTACTATTTCCTCCTATGTATTTAATCGAACGGTATTTGGTTCCTTCTTTTTTCAATTTCTGGTAGCACTTGACTCCATGCACTGATTAATACTCCATTAATATAATCTTCTGGATAATTAGTAATCGGTGTTCCAGCTGGAAAGTGCCCTCTAGCAACTACTACATTCTGTATTTCTTCAATTGTCACATTGCTGGGTCTCATTAAATCTATTAATGCTTGTGGTAACCCTTGATATAAATCCTCAGATAGTTGATTATCTGTGGCAACCATTTCAGTTAGCTGTGGCTGTGTTGCTTCCATTGCCTGTATAGTTTCATCAATTTTTTGTTGTACCTCTGGATTTCCAACAACTGGTGGTTGTTGTGTAACTTCTGCTTGTTGTATAGGAACCACATTAGTAGTTGATGGAACTGTGTTAGGTGTTAATGATTCCTGACCAGGTAATCCCATATCATTAGGGATACAATGAGCGATTGCATTGTATGTATAATCAAATTGTATCTCAGCTGGAAGACCATCCCTATTCTTTGCATCCCAACATGGATGATGGATGGTATGTAATACTTTTTGATTCCCTTGTGCTTTATGCTTCTTTCCTTTATCATCAACAGCTACTGACATCGTTTTATAATTTCCAAACAATACCATATCAGCCCACTCTTTTATTAGTGGTGCTGTTTGAGCTGTTGTCTTCTTACCTAACTTCAATTCGTAGCGATCATACGACCCCATTTCATCTGGTTGGTCAAATTTACGAATTGTAGCATGTGCTAGCAAAACAACATTTACACCTACATCAATAACCCTGTCTAGTAGCATTAGAAATCTATTCATTTCTTCATTTAGATATGTAAATCCATTACCATACCCAAAACCTTCAATGCCATCCTTCCCATGCTTATCACAAAGATAATTTACAATTAACGTTTCTGCCCAATCCGCTGTATCAATAACTAGTGTTTTGACTCTATATCTTCCAGCTATTACTGCATTTATCTCGCCACACATCATTTGATAGCTAGTTGGTTTAGGTAAACGTCTTACATTTAACTTTTTTGTACTCCCTTCTGTATCAATAAATAAGGGATCAGGAAACGTTGCGGCCATTGAAGATTTACCAAATCCTTCAACACTATAAACAACTACTTTCTGTGCTGA
>JBKEBJ010000426.1:0-4867 GCA_047973105.1 Coprobacillaceae bacterium
TGAGCAATAGTTATAATAAATATTCTAGAATTCATAATCATGGGAATTTTACAGGATTTCAAGTAGCACAAGAAATATTAGACAGTTATGATTTAAGAGATGTAGAGATAAATGTAGCGAATGGGCGTTTATCAGATCATTATAATCCTAACGATAAAACAGTAAATCTTTCTAAAGATATTTACCATGGAACATCAATTGCAGCAGTAGCTATAGCTGCACACGAATGTGGGCATGCAATTCAACATAAAGAAGGCTATCAACCATTAATTTTTAGAAATACCATATTACCGTTTTGTAATTTGGGACAAAATTTAGGAATGATAGCGATATTCATTGGGTTTATTTTAGGAAATACAACATTAGCTTGGATTGGTGTTATTGCGATGACTGGAATTCTATTATTCCAAGTCGCAACCTTACCAGTAGAGTTTGATGCTTCTAGTAGAGCTTTAACAATATTAGATAAATATTACTTACACAGTGAAGAATATAGTGGAGCGAAATCAATGTTATCAGCTGCAGCCTTTACATATGTAGCAGGAATGTTAGCGACTTTATTAAGTTTACTTAGAATCGTATTATCAATCATGGGAAGAAGTAGAGATTAAAGTCTATTCGTAGACTTTTTTCTTTTTTATTGGTAAAAATATAGTATAATAGAGAAACGGAGGTGTCCCATGAAGTTTATTAGAAAGCATCGTTTTAAGTTTATTATATCTTTTTTAGTAGTTGTTTTAGTGATTGTTAGTTTTTATAGGTTATGGGTTCATGTTCCTTATACAAGAAATCAAAATCGATTAGATAATATAAGAAATGAAATTGTTTCGACAAATGATTATAAATATGAAGATTACTTTAATGAATATAATAGTGATCAAACATATTATATTTTATATGTTGAAAAAGAAGATAAGAAGCAATATGTAGTTTATGATTACCAAAAAGAATATATTACCTCATATTCTGGAGAAATAGTAAGTGAACAGAATGTCAGAGAGTCTTTTCAAGAAAAATATGAAAAAGCACCAACAAGTGTTGAAATTGGTTTTGAAAATGATAAATTTGTATATTGTATAAAATATAAAGAAGATAATACTTTGATATTTGCATTTTATGGAATTGATAATGGAGTGTTTATTAAATCGTATCGATTATAGGGAGGAATTATGCTTAAATATTTAAAAGATGCACATTGTATAGATTATGCAAAATTATTATTATTACGTGCAAAAGAACTGAATATTACCGATAATGAATGTCATATTTTATTATTAATTATGACATTGCAGGATATGGATATAAAGACAATTACGCCTCCTTTATTGTTAGAATACGCTACTGTATCTAACAAAGAATTGGACACTATTTTAGCTTCTTTAATTAATAAAAAAAGAGTAAGCAATCGAATGGGTTCCATTACTTTAGAACCAATCGAGGATTTCTTATTAGTAGAAAATAAAAGAGAAATTGAAGAAGTACAAGAAGTCAGTATTCTTGAAGTATATGAGGCGGAATTTGGACGTAGTTTATCACCAATGGAATTAAGCTATTTACGCACTTGGAAAGAAGAATTTGGATACAGTGATGAAATGTTAATACAAGCATTAAAAGAAGCTGTTAAAAGCCAAGTACTAAGTTTTAGATATATGGAAGCTATCTTAAATAATTGGTCAAAGACGGGCATTACAAGTCGTTACGCAGATACTTCTAGTGAGGAAGAGGATATCGAAGTAAGTGAATATCCATGGTGGGATGATGAATAAAGAAAAATCAAAAATCATTACAGATTATATGGAAGAATTATTTCCAAATGCGGAATGTGAATTGGTACATAGTAATACATTTGAATTATTAGTAGCTGTTATGTTATCTGCGCAAACGACAGATGCAAGTGTGAATAAACTTACAAAGACATTATTTAAGAAATATAAAACAGTAGAAGATTACGCCAATGCTACAATAGAAGAATTAGAAAAAGACATACGTTCTATCGGGTTATATCGAAATAAAGCCAAGAATTTACATGCTATGGCTAATTTATTAATTACAAATTTTGATGGTGTAGTTCCAAGTGAAGAGAAAGATTTAGAAAGTTTACCAGGAGTTGGACATAAAACGGCTAATGTTGTTCGTTCAGTAGCTTTTAATATTCCAGCATTTGCGGTAGATACACATGTGGAAAGAATTTCTAAACGACTAGGTTTTGCTAAAAAGAATGATTCTATCACAGTAGTGGAAAAGAAACTAAATAAGTCAATTGATAAAGAGTATTGGAATAAAGCCCATCATCAATTTATATTCTTTGGTCGATACTTCTGTAAATCTATGAATCCTAATTGCGGGCAATGTAAACTAATAACAATATGTAAAGAACCAAAAAGAAAACCATTTTTACCAAAATAAAACCCCAAATTTACTTTTGGGGTTTTACTATATCAAAGATTGTAATATTCTAGAGAAGATAGAAATAATTTTCATTAATAGCCTTTTATAAAAAGGAACTCTTTTTTCTACCACTTGAGTAGATGCTTCATATGTATTATTAGAATTCACCAGTAGAGAGGATTTTTTATAAGCTAATATCGCTTTCTTTAACATAGATGCAAAAGCTTTACTATTAATAACTAACATTAATTCTGTATTAATATAAAAACTACGATCATCCATGTTAAACGATCCTACAGCGCTTAAGTGATCATCAAAAACAATAGATTTTCCATGAATAGAATCATTACTCTGATATTCATAAATAGAAACACCATTATCTACAAATTTTTTTCTTTGACTCCAATAATTAGAGAAGGCAGGATAATTTGGTGAAGAGGCTAATGAGTTTGTCACCATGACTAATGACTCTACTTTATTAGTTAATTTTTTTATTGTTTTTAAAAGAAAAGGATTCGCGGTTGAATAAGGTGTCTGCAGTAGTATAGAGCGTTTAGTTCGATTGGCTAGCTTTGTTAATTGATAGGCAATCCATGGTTCTTTTTTTCCAGTACCAATAGGATTATGTAATAATATAATTTTATTAGTAGGAATACATTGTTTTAAATAGTTATTAAATGATTTTTGATAATATTGAGGATTCATTTGTCTACATTTCTTGCTTTCTTCTTGTAAAGAATAAATAGCGAGATTATATTGCTTATTAGTCAACATAAAAGGATATATCTTTTGCGTAGTTTGTTTAGAATGTAATAACTTATTTAAATATGATTTTATTTGATGTAAAACAGAGTTGTTATTATTATAATTTGTATTATGAATAAATACTTCACGATCATTTGTTAGTGCTTCTTTAAAACCATTAGGTGCAAAAAAGCGATCTCCAATATTTCTTCCACCAAGTAATAGATAAGTGTCATCAACTAATAGAAACTTATCGTGTAATAGATTGTTCCAGTTCCATGGTTTAAGTAAAGAAAGGGTATTATATGTATGATATGTTACATTCTTATGAAAACTGATGGCACGCATCTTTAACGCTAAAGTACGATCGACAATTCCAACTTTAGCATCTAATAGAATACGAATAATAACCCCTCTATTAGCTGCGTTTAGTATTTCCTCTAAATACACATTAGTAGTTTGACCATTTTGCATTGCATAACATACAAAGTCAATTGTCTTTTTGGCAGAACGAATCATTTGAATACGAATACTAAAAGCGTCGACTGGTTCTTCTATTAGTAAAGCTTTATCAGGACCAGTTGTAGAAGTATTAATATCTAAAACTTTTAAATTTTTTTTACTTTTCTTACTTACCCATTTTGGGAATATATGAGGTATTAAAAAACCAATTAGTATATATAATATAAAAATTCGTAACATGTTCATCATTCCTTTCTTATTTGTTTTTCATCACCATGCGTTGATAAAACCATAAGCCTAGTATAGATAAAATAGCAGTACCCATAAAAATAATGAAAACTATAATATATTGTGTATTATCAATTGCTTGACCACTAATAGTGCTAGCTAAAACCATTGGTATTCTTGGTAGAACACTAATAAGAATAAATGGGATAAAGCGTATAGTAGTTAATGGTAAAAAATATGTAATAGCGTCTTTAGGTGTACCAGGTATTAAGTAAACAATAAGCATAATAAATTCAAACTTTTTTTCATCTTGTAAATTCAATATATCATTAGCTTTTTCTTTTTCAAAAAAACGATATACAATTTTTCTACCAAATATTTTAACAATACCATATACAATAACACAACCTAAAGCAATTCCTAACAAAGTAATAAGTAAACCACCTATTGGGCCATATAAATAACCTGCTAGACTTTCTAGTGGTTTCGCAGGTAAAAAAGCGACTATAACACGTAATGACATAATCAAAATAAATAATATTTGTCCACCAAATCCTAGTTCTAAGACAAACTCTTTTATTATTTCTGGATGCATAAAAATAATATAGATATGCTTATACAACACTATAGATAAAATACCAAGAGCTAGTAATGATAATAAGATATAAATAATATATTTCATTCTTTTATTATGTTTCATAATACGTCAATCCTATCCCAAGTATAATTTAACTTCAAATTATTATAGTTTTCTTTTATTTATTATATAATATCACATTTTTAAGTGTTAAATGCCTTGTCGATATGTTAAATATTGTCAATATTACATATTGTAGTATTTATCAATTATATAATGAGAATTTAAATATACTAAATTCTTATTAACCAACTATGAATAGCGGAATATAAATATAATAAGGTATACAATAAGAATCTGCATAATAAAAAAGATTGAAAGGTGGAAGAATATATGGATTCATTAAAATTAACAACTACTATTACATTGATATCTAATGGTATTGCAGCGACATTATCAGATGAAGAA
>JBKEBJ010000446.1:0-2288 GCA_047973105.1 Coprobacillaceae bacterium
AAAACGTGAAGAAAACTTTGCTGAAGAAGTAGCAAGTCAAATGCGTGGTTAATAAATAAGGACACTTTTAGTGTGTCCTTTTCTTATGAAAAATTCGTAAAGGAGTAATAACGATGAAATATAAACGAGTACTTTTAAAATTAAGTGGAGAAGCTTTAGCTGGTGATGATGCAATGGGAATTAATGCTGAGACTGTGGCAGATATTGCTAGACAGATTAAAGATGCTAAAGATTTAGGTGTTGAAATTGCTATTGTTTGTGGTGGTGGAAATATATGGCGTGGAAAAGTTGGTGCTGATATGGGTATGGATCGTTCAAGTGCGGATTACATGGGAATGTTAGCAACAGTAATGAATGGGTTAGCTGTTCAAAATGCGCTTGAATCAATTGGTGTTCCAACAAGAGTATTATCAGCTATTGAAATGCGTCAAGTTGCTGAACCCTATATTCGTAGACGTGCTGTTCGTCATTTAGAAAAAGGACGTATTGTTATTTTTGGTGCTGGAACTGGAAATCCTTTTTTCACAACTGACACAACTGCTGCTTTACGTGCTGCTGAAATTCAAGCAGATGTTATTTTGATGGCTAAAAATGGAGTTGATGGAGTGTACTCTGCTGACCCTAAACTAGTTCCAGATGCTGAACGTTTTGAGAATATTACATATACAGATGTATTAACAAAAGATTTAAGAATCATGGATCAAACAGCAATTACTTTGTGTAAAGATAATGATATTGATTTATGTGTATTTAATATGTCAGTAGATGGTAATATTGCAAAAGCATGCAATGGTGAAGAAATTGGTACAATAATTACAAAAGGAGAATAAATTATATGATTAACATGATATTAGATGATACAAAAGAAAGAATGACTAAAGCGATTGAATCATATCGCCGTGATTTGTCTACTGTTAGAACAGGTAGAGCGAATCCTAATATGTTGGATCGTGTAATGGTAAATTATTATGATACACCAACACCAGTGAATCAAATCGCAGGTGTATCTGTAGTAGAAGGGCGTCAATTAGTAATTAAACCATATGATAAAACAACATTAAAAGATATTGAACATGGTATTTATGAAGCGGATTTAGGATTAACTCCACAAAATGATGGGGAAATAATTCGTATTATGGTTCCTGCATTAACGGAAGAAAGACGTAAAGAGTTCGCTAAGAACGTATGGAAATTTGCTGAAAATGCAAAAATAGCTATTCGTAATATACGTCGTGATGGTAACGATGAAATAAAAAAAGCGGATGTTAGCGAAGATGAAGTCAAAAACGGACAAGATCGTGTACAGAAATTAACAGACCAATTTGTTAAGGAAATTGACGAAATTGGTAAAGAAAAAGAAAAAGATATAATGACAGTTTAAAAGGTATAGATCATTAGATTGGTCTATATCTTTTTTTGTTTTGTTTCTTGTCTAATTATGGTATAATTACCTTTGTTATACAGGAGGAATCACATGTTTTTTAAAAGGAAAGAAAAATCAATTGATTATGAAATAGATATAGATAATATTCCTAAACACATTGCTTTTATTATGGATGGAAATGGGCGTTGGGCTAAAAAGAGAAAAATGCCTCGTACCTATGGTCACCACGAAGGAATAAAAACGATTCGTAAAGTAGCTTTGGAGGCAAATCGTTTAGGTATGGAAGCTATGACTGTATATGCTTTTTCGACAGAAAACTTTAGTCGACCTGAAAAAGAAGTGCAGTATATATTCAAGTTGCCTAAAGAATTTTTCACCATTTATTTACAAGAATTAATAGACAATAATGTTCAAATCTGTGTTATTGGACATTTGGAATTAGCACCAAAAGAAACACGTAATATCATTCAAGCTGCTATTGATAAAACGAAAATGAATACTGGCTTAAAATTATGTTTTGCATTTATATATGGAGGCAGAGATGAGATAATTGAGGCTACAAAAGGAATTGTAGCGAATATTCAAAATGGTACTTTAAAAGAAGAAGATATTAATGAGAAAATGTTTACTCAATATTTAATGACAAAAAACTTACCAGAAGTAGATTTAATGGTTAGAACAAGCGGAGAACATCGCTTATCTAACTATTTGTTATGGCAATTAGCTTATGCTGAATTTGTCTTTACAGATGTGCTATGGCCAGATTTTGATGAAGAAGAATTGCATAAGTCTATCTGGTTATATCAAAATAGAGATCGTAGATTTGGAGGATTAAAATAGTGAAACAAAGAATTATTACTGCACTCCTATTAATGGCATTAGTAATACCAGCAGTTGTACTAGG
>JBKEBJ010000450.1:0-7062 GCA_047973105.1 Coprobacillaceae bacterium
ATGGATTACGACTAAATGATGGAAAAGAAATTCTAATTCATATTGGGATGGATACAGTGCAGTTAAATGGAGAAGGATTTACTTCTTGTGTTGAAGTAGGCGATTATGTTAATCAAGGAGATATAATAGCTAAAGTGGATACAAGTTATATAACATCAAAAAATAAATCTCTAGTATCACCTGTTATATTCACTAGTGGAGAGAAGATAGAAGTATTAAAAAATAAAAAACAAGTAAAACTTTTAGAAGAACAAATAATAAAATTTAATTAAGGAAGAGAAAATATGTATTTTAAAGATAAAGTTATATATCAAATATATCCTAAATCATTTTACGATAGTGATAATGATGGTTATGGGAATTTAAAAGGAGTAACTGAGAAACTAGATTATTTTACATTTCTAGGAGTTGATTATATTTGGCTATCACCATTTTGTGTTTCTCCACAAAATGATAATGGATATGATACAGAAGACTATTTAAATATTGATCCAATGTATGGAACAATGGAAGATTTTGAAGAATTGGTTAAAGAGGCTAACAAAAGAAATATTCAAATCATGATGGATTTAGTTTTAAATCACACATCAACACAACATGAATGGTTTCAAAAAGCATTGCAAGGGGATAAGAAATATCAAAAATACTATTTCTTTGAAAAATCTAACAAAAATGGAACTTTACCAACTAATTGGGTATCTTATTTTGGTGGAGATGTTTGGGAGTATGCCAAAGAGTTAGATATGTATTATTTGCATATCTTTGATAAAACACAAGCCGATTTAAATTGGGATAACCCAGAAGTTAGAGAAGAAGTAGCTAATATTGTACAATATTGGATTGATAAAGGAGTAACAGGTTTTAGATTAGATGTCATCAATTTAATCTCAAAAACATTACCTTTTAGAAATGATTATGAAGGCGTTGGAAAAAAATACTATGCAGATGGACCTAATGTTCATAAATATCTAAAAGAGTTGAAGAAAAAGACATTTGGTAAAGCCAATATTTTAACAGTTGGGGAAATGTGTTCTACCGCCATGGAGCATTGTTTCAAATATGCTGGAGAAAAAGAAGAAGAACTAGCCATGGTATTTAATTTTCATCATCTAAAAGTAGATTATAAGAATGGAAATAAATGGTCATTGATGCCTTTTGATTTTCAAAAGTTAAAAGATTTGTTATTTAATTGGCAGTTAGGAATGCAAGACCATCAAGCATGGAATGCTTTATTTCTAAATAACCACGACCAGCCAAGAGCGGTGTCTCGTTATGGAAATGATACCCGTTACTGGAATGAATCTGCAAAGATGTTAGCGACAGCAATTCAATTATTACAAGGAACACCATATATATACCAAGGTGAAGAAATAGGTATGACAAATGCTTATTTCACAAATATTGAACAATACCGAGATGTAGAAAGCACTAATTATTACCAAATATTAAAAGATAAAGGGATTCCTGAAAAAGAAGTGTACAAGATATTACAAGAACGTTCACGCGATAATTCGAGAACACCAATGCAATGGAATAGTAAAGAAAATGCAGGATTTACTAAAGGAAAGCCATGGATTGAAGTAAATAAAAACTATACAAACATTAATGTTGAAAATAGTATGAAAGATAAGGAATCAATATTGTATCACTATCGTAGATTAATCCAATTACGTAAACAATACCCTATTTTCAATGAAGGGGAAATCCTCCCACTAGCAAGAGAAGATAAACAAATCTTTGCATATAAAAGAAGACTAGATGAACAAGAAGCAATAATAATAAATAATTTTTATGGATCAACAACCACTTTTACATTAGACAGACACGAAAAGTATCAATGCATTCTAACAAATTATAATGATACAAAAATAGATAATATCATGCATTTAAGACCCTATGAATCGATTGTCCTAATTACTATAAAAGAAGCTAAAGAATAGCTTCTTTTCATATATAATAAAATCAGGTAAAATAAAAAAGAGGTTAAAATGATGATTAATAATAAATGGATAAGGTGGCTTAATAATTTAGTTTCTATAACGATGAGTATAATATATAGCGCAATTGGTATCTGGTTAATTATTCAAGTAGTTGATTTATTAACTATTGATGCTACTTCTAGTTTTTGGGGAATCTTTGTAATGTTTAAGATGTTTGTAATACCAATAGTTATCTTATGTATTGGAATATGTTTTTATGAAGTCAGTTTAAATATTAATAGTATTAGAAATATTTCAGAAAAATATATTGGGTATATGATTGTAATAGAATTTATTATAATGTATCTATCTAAACAAATAACAAATTCAATTACATTCTTAATAGGCTTTCAAGGAATATATCAGGTTATTACAATAACTGTAATTGTGTATAGAATAGGCTTATTAATTTATATGAATCTAAGAAAAACTAACAAGTGAAATAAAAAGTTAGTTTTTTTTGATAAACAAACATTTATATTTTCCATTTGTGTCATTTTATAGTACAATAGACAAGATGAGAAGGTGGGATAACTATGTATGATATTATTGTTGTTGGTGGCGGACACGCTGGAATTGAAGCAGCCTTAGCACCAGCTAGAATGAATAAGAAAGTAGCACTAGTAACGGCGAATATAGAAAACATAGGAGCCTTACCTTGTAATACTTCTATTGGTGGACCAGCTAAAGGGATTATTGTTCGAGAAATTGATGCTTTAGGTGGACAAATGGGTAAAAGTGCAGATGCTACATACCTACAAATGAAAATGTTAAATACTGCAAAAGGACCTGGTGTACAATCATTACGTGCACAGGCTGATAAAATGCAGTATCCAAGATACATGTTAGATATATTAAAGGAACAAGAGAACTTAACAATTATTGAGGGTATGGTAGAGGATTTGATAATTGATAACAACGAAGTACAAGGTGTAGTTCTAGCTGATGGCAAAGAATATAAATCTAAAATTGTTATTTTAACAACTGGAACATATTTGAAAGCTGAAGTATTGGTAGGCGCTACAAAAACACCTAGTGGACCAGAGCAACAAAAGGAATCTAAGTTTCTTTCTGAAAAATTGGAAGCCTTGGGAATGCGTATTCAACGTTTAAAAACAGGAACACCACCAAGAGTAGATATTAATAGTGTAGATTATAGTAAAACTGTTTTACAACCAGGTACAGATGAAAATTTAGCATTTAGTTATGAAACAAATATATACAAACCAATAAATGAACAAGTTCCATGTTACTTAACATATACGAACGAACAGACGCACCAGATTATTAAAGATAATTTGCATCGTTCTAGTATGTATTCTGGAATAGTAAAAGGGATTGGACCAAGGTACTGTCCTTCAATTGAAGATAAGATTGTTAAATTTGCGGATAAACCACAACATCAAATATTTCTAGAACCAGAATCTAATGAAATGAATACTATTTATGTTCAAGGTGTTTCAACATCATTGCCACATGACGTACAAGAAGAAATGATTCGTACTATCCCAGGATTAGAAAATTGTAAGATTATTAAATATGCATATGCAATTGAATATGATGCTATCGATCCATTACAACTGTGGCCATCATTAGAAACAAAGATTATTAAGAACCTATATACTGCAGGCCAAATTAATGGAACAAGTGGATATGAAGAAGCAGCGGCCCAAGGATTAATTGCAGGTATTAATGCAACTTTAAAATTAGAAAATAAAGAACCAATAGTATTAAAAAGAGATGAAGCTTATATCGGTGTTATGATTGATGATTTAGTAACCAAGGGGACGGAAGAACCGTATCGTATGTTAACAAGTCGTGCAGAATATCGTTTGTTAATTCGTCATGATAATGCGGATGAAAGATTACGTACATTTGGATATAAAGCTGGATTAGTAAAAGAAAATGTATATAAAGAATACCAAAATAAAATGCAAAGAATTTATAATGAAATGGAGAGATTAGAAACTATTAGATTCACTCCTAAACACCCAATTAATGACGCTTTGGAATCTTATAATTCTTCTCGATTGCATGAAGGAATTAGTGCAAAGGAACTAATTCAAAGACCAGAGTTAGATTACATAAAAATATTACCATTCATTGAAGATGTAAACTTGAATGAAGAAGAAAAAAAACGTGTAACAATTTTAATTAAATATAAGGGATATATGGATAAAGCAAGAAGACAAGCAGATAAACAAAAAAAGATGGAAGAAAAGAAGATTCCATTAGATATTGATTATCACAAGATAAATAACTTAGCTTTAGAAGCAAAACAAAAACTAAGTGAGATACAGCCACTAACAATTGGACAAGCATCTAGAATATCAGGTATTAATCCTGCTGATATATCAGTTTTATTAATATATTTAAAACAAAAATACAATGAGGACATATAAATGAATGAACAAGAGTTTGTACTAGCATTAAAAAATAAGGGCATAGTAGTAAATAATGAACAACTACAACAATTTCATCTTTATTATGAAACATTAATAGAGTGGAATGAGAAAATGAACTTAACAGCTATTACTACAAAAGAAGAAGTGTATTTAAAACATTTCTATGATTCTATTAGTATTGCTTTTGATTTTTCATTTAATCAACAATCTATTGTCGATGTAGGTGCGGGTGCTGGATTTCCAAGTATTCCATTAAAGATTATATTTCCAGAATTAAAAGTAACAATTGTAGATTCATTAACTAAAAGAATTACATTCTTACAACATTTATTTAAAGTATTGAAATTAGATGATTGTCAGGCAATTAGTGCAAGAGCAGAAGATTATGCACAGCAACATCGTGAATCTTTTGATATTGCAATGGCAAGAGCAGTAGCTAAATTATCTATTTTAGATGAATTATGTTTACCTTTAGTTAAAGTAAATGGTTATTTCTTAGCATTAAAGGGAATGAAGGCCAAAGAGGAACTACAAGAAGCAATTAAAGGAATTAATATATTAGGTGGTAAAGTAGAAAAAGAAGTATCTTTTACACTTAACAATGATAATCATCGTAGTAATATTATTATTAAAAAGCAAAAAGAAACACCAAAAAAATATCCAAGAATGTTTTCTAAAATAAAGAAACAACCGTTATAAAGGAGTAAATATGAGAGATAAAGTATATAAAACAATAGCGATAGATAAAATTGTACCAAATGTAAATCAACCTAGAACTGTGTTTGATGATGAAAAAATAGAAGAACTCGCTGCTTCCATTAAACATAATGGATTGTTACAACCTATTATTGTTAGAAAATATAATGGCGAATACCAAATCATTGCAGGAGAAAGAAGATATCGTGCTTGTCGATTAGCAGGAATTAAAGATATTCCATGCTTAATTACTAAATATGATGATCAGCAAGTAGATACATTAGCCATTATTGAAAATATTCAAAGAGAGAATTTATCAGTCATAGAAGAAGCAAAAGCATATCAAACATTAATGCAAATATATCAATATAATCAAACAGAATTAGCGGAAAAAGTAGGTAAAAAACAATCAACAATCGCTAATAAATTACGTTTATTGAAATTATCTAAACCAGTACAAGACGCACTAAGTGCAAATAAAATAACAGAGCGTCATGGACGTGCCATGTTAGGATTAGAGGATAATGAACAAGAAAAGTTGTTAGATAAAGTTATTGATAAATCATTTACAGTTAAACAAACAGAACAATTTATTGAAAAAGAAAAAAAACCTAAAAAAACAAATAAAAGTATTTCTCAAAATGTTAAGATCGCAGTTAATACAATTAAACAAGCAACTAAAATGATTGAAAAAACAGGTATTACATTGGAAGAATCTTATGAAGATAAAGATAATGAATTTATCATAACAATTAAAGTAAAAAAATAAGAAGTGATGTTTTTCATCACTTCTTTTCTATTATTTAGTTGTACTCCCAAAACCACCATTTCTTGTTTCTGTAGCATCATCGTCTTCGACAATCCCATATGGAAAGAAAATACCTTGAACAAATCCTTGACCAGCATTGATCTCAACAGTTTTTCCTTCATTAGAATCATTTGTAATTTTTATGAACATATGACCTTCATTATCAGAGTGGAAATAATCACTATCAATAATGCCAACTGTATTATTAAGCTGTATTCGATATTTGAATCCTAAACCACTTCTTGGAAATAATGCAAGAACCCAATCTTCATCCATTGAGGCACGAATACCAGTAGGAATCTTAATTGTTTCACCAGGTTGTAATACGATATCTACTGGTGTATAAAAATCATAACCTGCTGAGCCAGTTGTCGCTCTTTTTGGTAAAGAAATAGAGTTGTAAATAGTAAGTATTTCAATATCATCATATGTAGGAAAAGTATCTTTAAAGTCAGAAATAAATTGTTCTTTAGATACTTTATGGAATTTCGCGATTTTTTTCATAATAACCTCTTTCTTTATTTGAATATGTATACATTATATAGTAAAAAGTAATCATCTGACAATGATTACTTTTTATATTATTTACTATGTAAAATAATAGAATTACTATGTAACGTTTTATTGACATCAATTACTCGTTGATTACTAGAGCCTTTCCAATGTAATTGAGGGTCTAGTAAAGAAATAATAAATTTTCCATCAACAATAACATCAATATCTTGAATAAAAGACAAGTTTTTGATATCTTCAAAATCAAAACCAGTATATACCCATATTGTTTTTGTTGGAAATTTTTCCTTAATTTCTTTGATTAGTATTTCAACATCTCCTAGAGAAGAAGGGTGTAATGGATCACCACCACTTAAAGTAATACCAGAGATATGTTCTTTACTAAGTTCGTCGAAAAGTTCTTGTTTAGCTTTTTCATCAAAAGGAACACCACCATTGATATCCCAGGTAATAGGGTTATTACATCCAGTGCATCTTTGAGTACAACCAGATAAACATAAAACATTACGAAGACCATAGCCATTTAACATATCATATTTTGTTATATTATTATAACTCATTACATTGACACCCTTACTTTGATTTACTGCATCTTATCCTAATTAAAACTAGTGTCTCCATTTAATATTTAATATGATAAATAACCATTCATACGGTCAAT
>JBKEBJ010000465.1:0-3426 GCA_047973105.1 Coprobacillaceae bacterium
GAAATAGGTCATTATTTACTACATAAAGAGGATGCTTTACTCTTCTCCTATACACAGTTAGGGCATAGAAATAAGTTGGAAGTTGAAGCAAATTTGTTTGCTTGTGTAAAGTTATTGGAAAACGATGATTTAGCAGATGTTAATGTGATTAAACTATTGCAACGAAAAGGAGTACCAGAGCAAATCGCAGTAAATTTTTACAATCAATGGAGGAAAGAGAAAAAATGGGAATAATACAAGATAAATTAAGAAAAAATGAATTGTCTAAAATGGTAAGGAAAGGTAAAAATCTGTCGCCAGAAGAACATGATGAGTTTCAAAAGTTCTTTAAGATGTCTGCCAAAGAACATAAAGCTGAATATGATAAAGAACAAGAAGATAAAGCTACTCTAAAAGCAGAAACTATACATAAATTTGGAGTTGATTTGAAACCAATTATCGAGGATACAGAAGGCTATTATTATTTTGGAAAAAAAGACATAAATTCCGTTAAATACAAATTAATAGGTTTTGATTGGGATGGACCATTATATGAAGAAATCCAAGAAACTGTAACAACTGGAAAAGACAAGAAAAAAGGTCGTTTAGGAAGAACACTATTAGGTGGCGCAGTATTAGGACCTGTTGGTGCAATTGCAGGTGCAGCAGGAAGTAGAAAGACAGATGTAAATAGAAAGTCTATAACAACCACCAGACAAGTCGAAAAGAAAGCATCCGCTATTCTACACTTTGTTACAGCCGAAGCAAACGAGCCTTTTGATATAAAATTCAATTGTGACTCTAGTTTAGCAAATAAAGTTCGTGGATTGAGAATGCATAAAATATCTAGTCAAGAAAAAATTATTGATCCACATACAATAAGCAAGGATTCACAAAGTGAAAGTTCTTCTAGTTTTGATCCGTATGAAGAAGTTAAGAAGGCAAAAGAGCTTATGGATATGGGAATAATCACAGAAGATGAATTTAACCAAAAGAAAAAGGAATTGCTAAACTTATAGTAAATAGTAAAAACACCCACGCTGCAACGTGAGTGTCGAGTATAGAAAATTTAGTGTCACGGCGACATTCCTATGTCGATGCTCTTATTATAACCAATACTAGGAGGAATCACAACATCGCAAAGTATAAAAAAAGGGCAGATGGTCGTTACCAATCAAGTATAACGATTGGAAAAAACAAAAACACTGGAAAGTCTATTAGAAAAGTTGTTTACGGAAAAACTAAAAGTGAATTGGAAAATAACCTAGCAATAGTAAGAGCGGACTATTTGAAGGGGATGGATGTCAGAACTAACAAAGTCTTATTTATTGATTATGCTAATCGATGGCTCAACATGAAAAAACCTTATATTGAGAAGAAAACCTATGAATTGTACAAATCAAAAATTAATCTACACTGTAAACCAATACATAGTTATGAACTTAAGAAGGTAACAAAATCTGATTTACAAGAAATAATAAACTCAAACATAGATCATCCTCGCACTTGTCAAATGATACGGCAAACTTTGAATCAAATTTTTGAATCAGCTATATTAGATGATATTGTATTTAGAAACCCTACAAAAGGGATCCAACTACCAAAATATCAATGTGCTGAAAAGAAACCATTATCAGAAGTAGAAGATCATTTGAGTGATGTTACTGGTTTCAGTGAAAGAGAATATGCCTATATTCTTCTAATTAAATGGTGTGGTTTAAGAAGAGAGGAAGCTCTCGCATTGACAATCCATGACTTTAATTGGCAAAAGGAAACTGTATCTATTAGTAAGGCAATATCATTTAATAAAAGCACTACTGACATTAAAGACACTAAGACACCTGCAGCAATTCGTGAAATTCCGTTGATAAACAATATTTCACACTTTCTTAAATACTATACTTCTAACCTCCAAAGCATCTATCTTTTCACTACTAATGACAATAGATTAATTACAGATCAATCATTTAGAAGAATGTGGCAATCGATCATTAGAAAAATGAATGCAAAAGCAATAGAACTTGGATATGAAGAAGTTAAAGGACTAACTTCACATAGATTCAGACATAATTATGCAACTATTTTGAGAGACATTGGAGTTGATGTTAAAGAAGCACAATATCTACTCGGACATTCTTCTTATGTAGTTACAATGAACATTTATACCCAGGTCGACAGGAACAAATTGACTGTAAAAGACAAGCTGTCGAACTATATCAGTAGTCAAAATGTAGTCAATTAAATTTAAAATGTCAAAATAACGCAGTAATAAAGGGAGTTTTTGATAGCGCATAAAAGCCTTGCACGCAGGAGGTCAGCGGTTCGATCCCGCTAAGCTCCACCATATAGAAAATGAAACAGTTAACATATAATGTTAGCTGTTTTTTTATCATTTGCGCGATTCTATAAGACTTCATTTGCTAACTACTTTCCCTAAATAAAAATTTATTTCTCCTGCCTATCATATTTGATTTAAAATATAACATTTCAGATAGGCAACTAAATATTTCTATAGTATAATTAATATATAATATTAAAAGAAGGAATTTCAATGAAAAAGCTTATAAAGATTATATCTCTATGCCTTATTCTCTGTGTCGCACTATTTCCATCAAATAATGATAAGGTAAGTGCAGCAGAAGACACAGTATCTGTTGAGCGGTTTGAAGTTACAAATGATGGTACAAAAAATTGGATTAAAATTGAATTTAGGGTTAGTGAAGACATTCAAGATGAATTATGGATATCTTTTTTTGACAAGGTTTATTATAACGATGGCTTTAATGAAAGCCAATTAGAAACCAATATACCAGGTGTTACATGGGAAACCATTCAATTTGATGGTAGTACAAATATTAGTCAATCAGGGTATATTGGCTTTCATCTAACATCTCTAGCTGCTGGAAAGTATTATCTTTATCTTTCTGAATATGAAGACATCGGATTTGCTTTTGATCCTATCTATTACATTGGAACACAAAGTGAACCAACACTTTATACAACAGGAGATTTAACTTCACCAAATTTAAAATTACTTGACTTTAGCACATTACAAAATACAATAAATCAAGTAAAACCCGCATATGATTCCTTAGAGAAATACACAACAGATTCTGCCAACGCTTTCAAAGCTTTATATACAGAAGCAGAAACAGAGTTAACAGAACAAACGTTTCTAAAACAAAGTGAAATCAACAACCTTTCTGACAAATTATTAAACGCTTGGAAAGCATTAGCTGAAAAGAAAGTTGCTGTTGTTAAAAGTGATACAAAGAGCTCTGGTATAAATGCACCAGTTACACAAGATACAACCAATGTGAACCAAGGCTTCACCCTATTCTTACTATCAGGATGTATTACTCTTTACCCTCTTAGAAAGAAAAGTAGCTATCAATAAGTGTTTATTAAATACATAATACTATAATAAAAAAACCTACCTTGTAATAA
>JBKEBJ010000048.1:0-2401 GCA_047973105.1 Coprobacillaceae bacterium
ATGTTAAGATAAAATTAAATAATGTAGATGGGAAAATTCTCAGTGGTGTTGAAGATGGTTATTATTCAGTACAAAGAGAGATTAACCTAGATAATTTCTTGATAGAATTGAATAATTCTAATTTTTCTCAAGTAATTGGTACAATGATGTACACAGGCAAAGTTAACTTTAATGCAAATACAATGTCAATAAAATTGAATAACTCTGAAATAACAAGTTCCTTATATGCATTAGGATACCTGCACAACTTCCTAACTATCCACCTAACTCCATTGTTTCAATAAAAAATTATTTCTTAGAAACTACAAATAGTAAAATTAAACACCTATATAATCAAGGGGCGATAGATACAGACTTTAATATTGATAACGCACAGAGCTTTGGATATATTGTAGATAACCAAAAGTTATCTTTTACAAATACTGAAATAACAGGAAATTGTATTCTTGGAGTTTTTAGGAACTATACAAACAGTACAGATAAAAAAGTAGATGTATCAGCATCAAATTCAATTAACATAACAGCAGATAATTGGAATGCTCCATCTTTTGTTTGCTTAGGTGATTTTTCAAATGGAAAAGCAACAAATGATACAATCTCTTATATTGCAGATATTGTAGTAGATGCTAAAGATAGTAGTTTTAACCAGATTTTAAGTACTAACAATGTAAAATTATTGGCAAATACAAACATTAAATTGACCGATTCAACAATATCATCAGCGTTATATGGAAGTGCCTACATGGGTGATAAAGTCATGGATGTAAATGATGGATTTATAAGTAAATTGAGTACTAATAATGCATTAGATCTTGATGAATTTGGCGCATTCACAGATATCGAAACCACAAAGCCTATCAAAACAGATGTTCTATATACAACAAAGCAAGGTACATCTGTCAGCCTAGCTAACCCTGCTGAATGGAACAAGGATGATTTAGTGATTGGTATAAATAAAGAAGATACGTCATTAAGCGGACCAGAAATGTATGAAAATTGGATGAAGTCAGATACATTCCCATATAGTTTAGTATTTAATAATACAGATGGATGGTATTTAAGAGATGCAATAAAATATACAGTATCTTTCGAAACTAACGGAGGAAATAAGATAGATTCTGTAACAGTGTACGAAAACAGTCTTGTTGAACAACCTAACAACCCACTCAAAAAAGGAAGTGTGTTTGTCGATTGGTTTAGTGATAAAGAATGTACAAAAAAATGGAACTTTGATAAGGATAAGGTTACTGGTGACATGACTTTATATGCTGATTGGAAATCAAATATTGTTCCTCCTAAAACTGAAAAAACAGATAATACAATAGAAACAAGTGACCAAAGTGATAAGTATAAATATTTAGGGCTATTCATAATATCAAGTATATTATTATACGGAGTACATAAAAAACGAAAAATTATTAATAACTCATTAAAAAAATAAGCTGCTTTCTTACAACAAAAAATACTATTGTATAAGCAAGAAAGCATGTAGCTGAAATCTAAATACAAAAAGACTAAATAATTATTAGTTATTTAGTCTTTTTAACATTAATTTTTTATATGTATAAATCTTTAGATTATTACATTTGATTATAAAGCCAGTTTTCTTTACCAATCAATTTAATTAAATCAAGCTGTTGTTCACTCCAATACATATCCTCTTCTTCATCTTTATAATAGGTTTTCAGTAAATCATAAGTAGTTATATCAGCAGCTAGCTCATCCATTATTCCCAAAATTCCTTCTAACCCATTTTGTGATACTTTAAAATCATATTCAATCCAATCTACTGCATCTTCTATAATAGATGTTTCTTGCTTTGTTTGATTTTTAACACTCCCACCTAAATCAAGAATTCTATCAACAAACTGATTTACATACCCTCGCTCTTCTGAGGCGTGTTCTTCATATTTTTGTGCAAGTTTTGAAAATCCTTGATTCTTAAAAATTCTAGATTGTAGTTCATGTCCATCTGCTTGTTGTGTTAAAAGTGTCGCAATTGTTTGTAATCTTTCCATTGTATTTTTACTGTTTTTCATTTGTATTTCCTCCATATTTTTCCACTTTAGAATATCTCATATCATACAAGTAAATCTTCTATATCTTTTTCTAATTGTTCTGGTTCATATGCTGGTGAATATCTTTCTACTACATTACCATCACGGTCGATTAAAAACTTTCCAAAATTCCATTTAATATCAGATGGTTTATTTTTTAATGTCATTAATTTTGCTTTCTTTTCAAATGCTTTGGTTTTATCATTTCCATAATCTTTTGGTGCTTGCTCCTTTAGCCATACATATAATGGATCAGCATTCTTCCCATTCACATCAATTTTAGAAAACCGTGGAAACTTGGTACTATAATTTAATGATCAAAATTCATTAATTTCTTCATCATT
>JBKEBJ010000081.1:0-33000 GCA_047973105.1 Coprobacillaceae bacterium
TCTGGAGGAAGTCCCATCTCCAACATGATATTCCCTACTGCTTGTACTCCTACTGTCATTGCTACATCTAGTCCATATGCTACCGCAAACTTGACTCCATTGAATGCTGGGCCTATTGGTAACATTCCATAACTGAATAAATCAAAACCTAGACCAATCCCTGCCATGATTCCTATCTTTAGCTTTTCAGCATCTGTATACAGCTCTCCAGTCATGCTTTGTCCAGCTATTGCTTCTACTAGATTCTTTGCATTTCCTACAATAGGCAACATATCTAAGAAGTTACTTATATCCTTTAACCAACCATCTGCATATACTTCATGATCGAAGTTTATCGTTGACATATACGTTATATAATCTTCCTTACTTATTACGTCATCTCCAGCTAGTTCTGTTGCCTTTTTATAATCGTCATATCTTCCTTGTAAGTCTAACACATCTCCATCTCTTAGAATGTCTTCATATGTTATCTTACTTTTTTCAATTGTTACTGTCTCATATTTATCTCTTTCATAAGCAGACATTCTAGTTTCTGTTTTTGTACTTCCTACAGTGTTATCTACTTCAAATTCATTGATATCTATTTTTGACAGCTTTTCTGTAATACCACTTATTTCTTTTGCGAATTCGGATTCTATATCACTAACTTGTGAATGAATCCATCCAAGATAGTCCATACAATTTTCTTGTCTACCACGTATTTTCTCTATTGTACTGCTCACACTACTATAACTTAACCCTATTGGTGTTTTATAATCATCTTGATTACATATATCTTTTGCATCCAAATATAGTGTATCAATATCTTTTAGTATAGTCAATGCAGAATCTAAAGGTTGAACTTGTCCTTTTTCTGTACTCCATTGAGCTTCCTTACTATAGTATTTTCTAGACACTATTCTCAAACTCCTTTAAGAAATCTTCGTTAGCTGAATCCAGACCAGCTGTTTCTGCATATATGTTATACATTTCGGTTGCGAATACATTTTTCATAATCTCATCATGTTCTAACATCTTAGTGACGATTTCATTGATATGTGTTGATACTAATGATATATCTGTACTTAGGGTTTGTAGTTGTTTTAATACACTGGCTCTGGTATCACCAATAAACTCTGGTCTAGCAGCGCCATAATAATACGCTATTTCATCAAAGAAAGTGGTTTGTGTTGTATGGAATTTTGATACTTTTAATGAGACATCAAATAATTTTTTAGCGTGTTCAATAATATCATAACTAATATATAATTCTCGACTTGATGCCATATCTTCTTTTGAATATTTAGTAGTACCTTCTGATTCTTCATTTTGTGTTTCTCCAGTTTGCACTGTGGCTCCTGAACTTCCACCATACGAAGATCCTCTGTATGAAGAACCGCCGTACGATGAGCCACCAGATGAAGAGCCCCCATATGGTCTTCCACTACCTGTTTGTGGCTTAGAAGCAGATGTAGTACTTCCTTGAGACCCACTACTATGATTCACTGTTTGTTTATCTTTTTGAGAACTTGGTTTAAATACTGTCTCATTAGCTGCATATATAGCCCCTGCTGTAGCTGCTCCCGCAACAGCACCAGCTATAATATCTGCTCCACCATTTAATTTGTTTGGTTTTTTATTTGTACTAGTTTGTTGATTTGAAAAAGTTTCAGACATAGTAGCTTCTTTACTATTATCTGTTGTTGGTCTTGTCACTGTATCTGACATTTTATCTGGTTTTTTAAGAGATTCATTTACTGTTTTATCTTGCAAGGGTTTTGAAGATAATGTATCTGTAAATGTTTCCTTCCTTTTTAGACTTTCATCTTTAGTAGTTCCTTTTAGTGTATTTGTACTAAATTGTTCTCTAGCTCCAGAAGATTGTTTGAATGATTCCTTTGTTTTATTTTTCACCTTGAACTGTGCTGCTTTTTTAACATCACCAGTTCTAGGTGTTTTTTCCATTGTTTTTCTTTTTGTTTGTTTGGCTCTAAACTTAGTTGACACTTTCAGCACCTCCCATAACAATCCGTTCTATACTTGCATATACCTTTGAACGAGGAATACAGTCTAGCTTTTCTTTACCTGCTTGGAAGTGCTGCATATAACCATCATAGACTTGAATAACTCCCGTCTTAGATTTTTTACCACTTACTTTCTCATAGAAAATTCCTTGAATATCTGGATGTTCATGCATAAATTGTAACATTTGTTCATTTGTTCTATGTCGAACTCTTCTTTTCTTTTCCTCTATTTTTCCTGTTTGATTCAAGAAGTAAAGTAAGGTTACCATTAATTCTTCTTTTCCTATTTGTTCTAACTGTAACTCTTCTTTACTAAGGGCCCTAATAAGAACATAGCTTCCTCGATAAAAGAAAATCCACATATGATTCCATTTTACATATTCTTTACTATCTGATGTTTTTTCTAAAATATGTAATAATCGTAATCCTAAATCTGTTAGGTCCCCTTCTGAAAGGATTTCTTTTTCAGTTAAAGACTTTCTAATATTTGTTTTATCTTCATCATCAAGAAACATTGATACTTGTGTTACATAAGGATATTGATAAACATTATTTATTCGACTTAAATATCCGATTTCTTTATATGTTAGTTTCATTACGGTTGTACCTTCGTGTAGAATGTATTTCCCTCTACTTTTGACACTAGTTCACTTTCTAGGTCAGAGAAAGTATCATAATACCCTTCCATATCTTCTACAATTCTTTCATATAACTTTTCTAGTATTTCTAGTAAACTTAATACTTCATCTCTTGATTTACCTTTAAATACAGATTTATCATCCAAAGCTTTTCTTACTGCTTTTAAATCTTCTAATGCTGGCACAAATTCATTATCATATACTGTTTTCGCATTTCTTGCTTCTGTAAAATATTCACTCTTAATGTAAACTCCTACATCATCTGCCATAAGTCTCGCTCCCTTCTATACGCCTTTTTTATAGTGTTCTTGGTGACGTTGGTATATTTGATCTCTCGCTGTTTTGAGTTTTGTCTTAGCAGCTTCAAAATCTGTTTCTAAAGTATCCATATCTTTGTAGATTTTATCTTTATATTCTTTATACCCACGTGCATAAACATCTTCCTCATCACCAATAAGAATATATTTTCCAAGGTTATATGTTTCTAATGATTTTAGTTTTGCGTTAATATCATCTATAATATTGTCTAATTTATCCACTTTTCTTTCATAGTGATTAGATCTACGACGATGTTTCTTCTTTTCTAGTGTTTCTTTCTCATCAGTGAAAAGGTCAACTGTATCCCAAAACATCTTATCCTTCCTCCTTCTTATTTTTTTTCATACTTGATAGAAGAATTGCAGACATTGTAATAATTGTTAGACCAAGTGTTCCAATCAATCCATATTCCACATATTCTTTAATATCTTTTACTTGTGTTTGACTTTTTGATATTGCACCTGTAATTTCAATTGGGTTTGTCATAAAACTTGCAACCTCTGTATTAGTTAGTGCTCCTTGTCTTGTGTTTTGTAAAGTCCCCATGAAGTCACTTAATACTTGTTGATTTTCAGTACTATTTCCTTCTTTTACTACTTGTAACTCACTTACACCATCAGTTACTTTCGTATTAGATTCTTCATTAGCTTTTGAAACATCTTCTTTTAAAGATGAAATATGTTCATGACTATTTTCATAAATATTACGATTTAATCCATCATATTCATCTTCTTTTTTAATAATGGCACTTTCAATATCTGTGATATTACTATTATAATTTCTTATTAATTGTTCAATCGTTCGTTCATCAATATTTGATAAAGGATCATATGTATTTAAGTAATCTCTTAATGTATCATAATCAGCTCTTTGTAAACTATAAATCAATTTCGCATCACTTATTACTTGTGCTTGTTGTGTATTTAGATTTGTTATTTCTTGTTGTACTTTTGTTTCCACAACATCTGGATCTACTAATACCACCGGAACATCAATATTTTGTACAATATTGACATTTTTCAAGGCAGCTTCCATGCTTTCTACATATTTTGAAAAATTTTCATTTGTACTATTTTGATCATAACCACTGTGAAATGCATCATATTGGCCCATTATTGGATTTGATGAATCACCTACTATTACTGTAACCCCTTGAGATGTTAAATAATCTATAACTATTGGTTCCAGTATTGGATCGGCCTCTAAATCATTTATAGCGTCACCATATGTTTTTACAGAATTATTTTTTAGATAGTTAATTATCGCGTTCTGAATAAGACTTTCATTTTTTTGTATGCTAGACTTTTCCCAGAATACTTGATTACCCATAATACTTGTTATTTCTGTTCTTACTGTTTCTAAGTTACTATTATGATTTGTTACTGCAGTATTAATATCATTAGTGATTGCTGTATTCGTATCGTTAATATATGTAGTAGTATCTGTTAGTGGGAAATTTAGTGTCCCATCATCATTAATAGTATTTGGGTAGGAATTAAGTTTAGACTCTAAATCAATAAGAGATGTATCTAATGATCCATAGTCTGTTTTAATCTGTGCCAATTGTTCTGCTGTTAGATTCATGAATTCTTTATATGAACTATCTAATTCATTCATAATCGTTTCTCCCGTTTCTACTTCTTGAGAGATATCTAAAGCATCAATGTTATTATCTAAAGAATCAACATCAGTGATTTCTACCATTGCGATTAAGTCAGCAGCGTTAATACTGAGAATTAATTCTAAATCGGCTTTATCGTTTTGAATAACGGTTTGTGCTCCATCTTGTCCGCCATGGAAACGATTTAAGACAGAGTATAGATAAACATTACTTAATTTATTATTTAAATCTGTTTCAAAGGTTAATACGTTGTATATCGCATTTTCTTTGGATTCTTCTACTAACTGTGTACCTATCTCATATGAGATTTCTATTTTACTAGGAGTATCATTGACACTAGCTACATTTCTAGAGAAGTCTGCATTAATAACAATATATCCTGCATATAATCCACTCTCTACTCCATTTCTAGCATCTGATAATCCTGTGATTTTATATTGGGTTTCGTTGTTGATGTCCATTAGCTCGTTACTAAAGTAACGGCTAGTGTCATCATATTGAACCCCCTCATCAAGATTTACAATAGCGATAGTATTAGTTTCATAACCATCTTCTACATTTGATAAGAGATTTCCAACATAGATTCCTCCTAGAAAAAATAGAACAGTAAATAAGCCACCTAATATTATCCATTTTAGTTTTTTCATGCTTTATCCTCCTTTGTTTCTACATATTTAGGAATTAAGATTCGACGATATTCGCCATTATCAAACAATAATCCTTTACCAAAGTTTGGATATTCTTTTACGCTCTTTATTGGGAAAATCGTAGTTGTTCCTTGATTCCCAAGAACTAAACCATAGTTAACCACTTTAAACATCTTAGTTAATTCATCAAATCCTTTTAGTTTTGAAGCTGACGCTGTTGCGATAACTTTTACACCCATTGTACAAGCTTCTTTTAATGTTGTTCCAAATCCTTTATACTTCTGTTCCATCTTCGCTACAAAGGCATCTGTTTCATCAATAAATACCGTAACACTTGGGAATTGATCATAGAACCCTTGCATATCACTTCCTTGACGCATAGCTTCTTGGAAGGCTTCTCTTCGTTCTTCTATTTCAGTATAGATGTCATCAACAAAATCTTGTAATTCTTCATCAGTACTAACATAGTTAACATTATCTTGTTTACTATATTTATATAAACGCATCTCTGGCGAATCGAAGATATGACATTCACCCTCATTAATCATTTGATTCATTAGTAATTCTAAAGTATTTGTCTTACCACTTTTTTGTGGGCCAATAATGACATACGGTGATCCTTTAATATTTGCATCAACAGTAACTACTTCTTGGACGCATAAACCAAGTTTGATTTCTACATTCTCTTCACTGTTATATTGATTAAATTGATCCGATGTAAATACTTCTGGTAACACTGGTATTCCTTTAAGTGGTTGTCCTTTGTATACATCTTTAATTTGTTGGATATAGTCTTTTAGTTTCTGTATAAACTCAACATTATCTTCAAATAAGAATGGTGTATAGACTTGCATAATATTAATATTCTCTAACTTAATTAAAGAACGTCCTTTAATTTCTGGAATATCATATTGTGATCGACCAACAATCGCATTAATCTCTGCTTTATCATATAAGTAATGGGCAATTTTATTTTTAAAGTTATTTAATGTCGCATAACGAATAGCGTTTGTTCTAGTCGCTGTTAATACGACATAGATACCTAAACCAAATCCATCTCTTGATAAACGCATAATGAAGCCTTCAAAGTCCATTCCTAGTTCTTTAACAACATCATAGTTATCAACAAATACAATGATAGCTTTTAATGGATCATCTTCATGCATTTGATTATATGTTTCATAGTTTTGAACCATCGCTAAAGCTAATAATTTCTTACATTCTTTGATTGTATCTTCCATTAGTTTCATAAACTTAACTAATTTTTCAACAGCATCAAAGTTCATGTAATCGGCTGTATGAGGCAAGTTCATGTATGGAATTAATGCAGAGTTTCCTAAGTCAACAATATAGTAATTTAGTAACTCGGGACTATTTTTAACAGCTAGTGTAGTCATAATCGTTCCTAGTGTAAATGATTTTCCAAATCCACTAGATGCGAATAAAGCTAAGTTTCCATCTGTTAAGAAGTCAATTGTATAATCTTTTTGTGTTTGTGCTTCTGGTATATCGACAAATCCAATTGGATTGTTTTTATATTTGTTATATCTTCTACTTCTTCTGGGATATAAGGAGAAGCAATTTGTGGTTGTAATGAAGGTAACCATGGCTTCATTACTTCTACAGCGTTTAATCCTTCATACATATCATGAATATAATCTATCGTTACATCTAATTGGGTTAAGCTAACTGCATTACCTTCGTCATCATCACCACCACTTAAATCTTGATTAATTAATTCAGCTTGTCCAATATCATTAATACGATAGACTAATGTATCATTATGTTCTTCTGCTTCATCATCCAAGTATGTTGCTCCACTCCAAGCTGATTGAAATAATTCATAAATTTCATTATTTCCGACTTGTAAGTATGCACGTCCAGCTTGGGTAATATATGCTGCATCTGGTGTTTTAATTACTTCTTTACTATCACTTTCATTTTGAACTTTAAGCGCTAACTTAAATTTAGAGTTTGACCATATTTGGTCATCTACTACACCCGAAGGTTTTTGTGTTGCTAGAATTAATTTAATCCCTAACGTACGTCCAATACGGGCAACTGATACTAATTCACTCATAAACTCTGGTTGTTCTTTCTTTAACTCCGCAAACTCATCAGAGATTAAGAATAGTGTTGGTAATGGTTCTTTAGCTTTACCTGATTTAAATAATTTATTATATTTAATAATATTATTTACACCATGTTCATTAAAGATTCTTTGTCTTCTTTGTAACTCACTTTTAATAGAGGCCAAAGCTCGCATACTTTCACTACCATCAAGATTTGTGATTGTTCCTAATAAATGGGGTAATTTATTAAAGAGATTGGCCATCCCTCCCCCTTTATAGTCAATTAACAAGAATCCTACTTCATGAGGATGAAAGTTAACTGCTAAAGAAAGAATATACGATTGAATAATCTCTGACTTACCAGAACCCGTTGTCCCTGCTACTAAACCATGGGGACCATGGGCTTTTTCATGTAAGTCTAGCTTAACAATATCATCTTTCGCTCTAACCCCTAGAGGAACAGATAATGATTTATGAGAATTACTTTGATCCCAACGTTGTTTGATATGTAACTCATCTGGTTTTTCAACATTATATAAATCAAAGAAAGTAATACTTTCTGGAATATATGACTGTACTCCTTTTTGATGTTGTAATACTGATAAGTTTCTCGCCATAGTTTCCAGATTAACTGTATCTATTTGAGGTGATTGTACAACTGCATTTACCATTTCACGATTATTCAATAACAAACGATTGACATGTGTATCTTCAATCATAACTACAGTATGAATATTTTCTGGTAAATCTGCTTTTTGTTTAGCACTAAATACTAAAGTAAAGCCTAAATTTGTTGTTTCTTCTTGTAAATATTCCATAATCGAATGATTCATGATTAAGAAATAATCATCGATAAAGATAACATAGTGTGGTGTAAAAGCACCTTCTCTTTTTCTTTCATCACGTTTATCACGACGTTGTTTTAATATTTGGGCTAAACTTCCTAATACTTGATCTCTAACTTTTTCAAGATAGATATTCCCTCTAACATTAATCGCATTAATACGAACATGTGGATACCACTTAACATAATCAAATGTCTCTTTATAACTTTCGTTGTATAACATAATAATTTCAATATCATGGTAACTATGGAAGAAAGTTAATTGGGCTAAGATTTGTTTAATTTGTTTATGAATATCTTCTTTGTCTCCAACTAAACCAACATGCGCACTCTTTAAATCAATAGGTGTTGGTTTATTATCAATATTTTCATATATTTCTTTGATTTGTTTTGCTTCTTCTAATAATGGATTCTCTTCTATCGCTAATTCATTTTCTGATAATGTTACTTCAATATTACTTCTTGCACGTTTATATCCAATATTTACTTGTAAGAAATCATCGTCTGTACGATCTCGCTCATATATCCGACTACTGAATGTATTTACTTGATTCTCTAGTTCTTTAATCATTGGGTAATGATATATAATCGCATCTTGTTCATTATTACGATATTCTTCTAATGTTTCTCTAGTCTTTAATAAGTATTTTTCATATACTGCTTCTTTACGTTCATTTGTTTCTTCTCTTTGTTTTTTATCACCAAAGTATTTTGTGATTGCCATTGTTGTAGAAACAACTGCCATAACAATAGTAATATAGATATATGGCCCTCTTGGCATTAAAATACTAACTGCGATTGTTGAAGCAACAGATAATAAAGGGGTAATGATAATTGCTGCAAGTTCACCCTTGGCTATCTTTTCCTTTTCTGGTGGCGAAAGAATCGCTACCTTTTCTTCTTCTGTTCTTTTGATTACTCTTGGTGAACGACGATAATTAGGAAAATCTTGTAAGTGGTGATTATACATATTTAGAGGTATTAAAGATGTTTGGTAATGTTCATGATTTCCAATTACTTTAATAGATTCTTTTTTATTCACAAAGATACTATCATTGATTAGTATTTGGTCTCCATACAATGTTGGTATCTCTTTTTCATTATGTACTTTACCATTCACATAAATAGTTATACCTTGTGGATTATATATTATGTTTTTATGAATACTAACTTAGGTATTCTTTATTTGAAAATCACCAGCTACTGGATGAATGATTATTTTATCTTTATCTTCTTTTTTATATTCTTTTTCTTCATAATCAATAACTAATACATCACCTAAGGTTGGTACTTCTTCTATTTTAAAGGTAGTTAAAGAAACTTCTTCTTCTCCCATTTGATAATAGATAGTATTGTCCTTATTAATAAAGGAAATAGTATCTGATATCTTAACTTCCTCTATAATAGGAAATTCCGTATATCCTCGCTCATTATAAATTAATATACTTTTCATATTCTATTCCCCTTGTTTTTCTAATTCGTCTTGTTCCTCTTTAATCTTTGTTAGCTCACTGTCTATTTCACTAATACTGCTTTCTCTTTCTTCTCCACTTAATGAAGCATCTTTTTCAACAGCATCCTTCTTTTTCATATATCCATAAGCTAAATATTCTTTACTATCTAATTGTTTCGCCAAATCAATAGATTTATCATAATCTGCTTGTGCTAAATTTACCCAGAAATCTAATACTTTCTCATTCGAAGAAATTGTGACATTAGATAGAATCTTTTCTCTTTGATCTTCCGTTAGACCATCGGTTTTAATATACGCAACAGATAAGATATATTTTGTTGTAACATCCATTCTAGATGGACTAACATTTTCTAATGTATCAATTGTCTTTATATAATCTGCAGCTATATAGGCTTCATATCCTTCATTCACTGCTTGATAATGTAGATTTTCATATATATATAAATATCCACATCCAGCCCCTAAAAGAATTACCAATAACATTGCGATACGAAATCCCCAACGAGTTCTTTTATAAGTACTACGTTTAACGATGGATTTTGTTGTTTCACGATCTGTCTTTTCATTTTGGTATTGTTTTAATAAAAGTTCTTGTATTTCTTGTAATGTTTTTACGTTTGTATAAGCTGAAGTCAACTTGTTTTTTTGTAATAACTCTACACCACTGTTAATAAAGTCACTGTAGGTATATTTCTTTTGTAATAAAGCTCCTAATAGACTTAATATTTCTTTTACAAATACACTTTCATCAATAATATCTTCTCTTGTATATACATCTCGGTACGCTACACGTAGTTTTAATGTTGAATCTATATATAGATTCTCTGGTTGTAAATGAATATTCATTTCTTGATATACAGAATATAACTGTAAAGCATTTAATAATACTTTATAGATATCTAAGATATCCATGTTTTTTATATCTGCTAGGTTTTCTAATCCCTTTGTATCATATGAAAATGCATATGCATTTTCTTTTGATTCAATTTGTAATGGGACTAATAATGCATTATCTCTCATTAATAAATCAAAATCATATTGTGTTTCTGCATGTAATGCTGATTTCTTTATTTCTACGCTATTTGTCATGTCCTCTATCCCCTTATTTCTAAAATATCTCCATTATAAATTTCTACACTTTCAAATGTATTTAGTATATGTATTTGTTCTTGTAGTCTCTTTGAATAAACATAGGATACTGTTTCTAAATTCACTCTCATTTCTGTATTTTCTGAAATTGTTTTTAAAACATCTATAATTCTTTCTGTCTCAGCTACTTTAAAATCTATGCTCACTTCATTATTAGTAAATGTTAGAATCATTATTTACCCTCCCTTGATATTTTTTCTTTTGGTATGTTTTTGTGGCTACAACTGTTACTACACCTATGATAATCACACCTATAACAAACCATATTATATTAATACCAGAACTACTTGTTTCCTCTACTTTTGTACTTACAACAACAGATTCTTGAAACAATTCTTTTCGATTAATAATATCGCCTTCAATCTTACTCATATCTTTTATAAAGATATCTTCTCGATTCAATATTTCTTTACCACCTTCAATAAAGTTATCACTAAATACTGGAATTCCACTACTATCACTTAGTGATTCATTATTTTCTCTATTTACATCTTCTGTATTTAAATCTAAATTTTTTCCTTCTTCATCCGCATGTATTGTAGATACACAACAAAAACAAATACCTATACTACAAACTATCGCCATTATTTTCTTCAAGATACCTCACTCCTTATCAGAAAAAAAGGGTGGTCTATTAGAAAGACCACCTCTTTTAATTATTTTTAAGCGCCTTTTAAAATTCCAGCGATTTCGTCATCTAAACCTTCAGTTGTACTTACCACTTGTGTGATTTGTGTTGTAATTGTTTCAATTAGTTCCTCTACATTATTGAAAGTTGGTTGTAAGCTTTCGAATTGATTTGCATATTCTTCTGCTGCAGATCCTACCCAACATTCTGGGATTTTTTCGATTTCTGCTCTTAATGCTGCAATAACATCAATGAATGCTTCTTTTTGTACTGTTAATTGACCTTTTATCTCTTCTAGGCCGACACTGTTAATACCTATTTCTATTATTTTTCTCCTTTTTCTTTGCTTTACCACATATATATCGATATTGTAGATATAGTATGTGATTACATCACTATTATATAACATTTTGTATAATTATCAACACCTTTGTCGTAAGTTACACATTTTTGACGTAAAAATTTTACCTTTATTACGTATTAATCGAAATTTAACCGATTTATCGTTTTAAGGTATAAAAAAACACAATACCTAAGTACTGTGTTCTACATGCATTTATAACCCGTTTCTTTTCAACTCTAACGCTAATAAAGCTGATAGAAATATAGTTCCTCCAGGAAGGCAAAAGACAACAAAATGATACCATTTCCATTGTATCTCTTTTAATTTTGAAAAATTCACTAGGTCCCCGCCTTTATCCTTAAACTATATTAGTATATAAATATATGTTTGTCAAACTATTTTATTCGTTATAATCATCTTCTACTAAACCATCTTTCATTGTCTTCTGGTTCAGCTTCTTCCTCTTCATCTACATCAGCATAAATATCATTCATATCAATATGCACATCTTCAAATTTATGACGACTACGTAAATCCCATTGATTCTCACCAACAGTAATAAAACGACCATCTAATGTGATATTTGTATAGAATAAAGATTGTCTTTCATCCATCTCTTCTACTGTATATCCTTTGATTTCACTTACTTCATTCCATAATTTATCAAAAGCAATAGCTTTTTTCTTTTTTGTCATTAATTCAAATGCGACATCTATCATTGATTTTTTATTATCAGTCATCTCTTTCTTCCTCCTACATTTGTTCTGGTGCATCAACACCAATTAATTGTAATGCATTTTTCATTGTAATCTTTGTTGCTTTTACTAAAGCTAGTCGTTGACAACTTAACTCTATATTCTTTTCATCTATAACATAACAATCATTATAGAAACTATGGAATAATTGTGCAAGCTTTTGAATGTAATTTGCGATTTTATGCGGTGCTCTTAGTTTAGCACTATCGATAATTTCATTTCTAAATTCATTAATATGTTTTACTAACTCTATTTCTTTTGTATTTTCCAATAACTCAAAACTATTTGCACTACTAATATTAGTAGTGCTAGCTTGTTTCAATATTGAGCACATTCTTGCATGTGCATATTGGGCATAGTATACAGGATTTTCATTAGATGTAGATTTCGCTAATCCTAAGTCAAAATCAAATGGCGTATTGGCCGCTTTTGATACAAAGAAATAACGTGTAGCATCAACACCAATATCATCCATCAAATCACGAATCGTTACAGCGTTACCAGTACGTTTTGACATCTTTACTTCTTGTCCATTTTCAACCATACGGATCATTTGCATAATATCAATATTCAGTTGATCAGCATTATATCCTAATGCTTGAATCGCTGCTTTCATACGATTGATATAGCCATGATGATCGGCACCTAGTAAATCTACTAGATATTCATATCCTCGATCTAACTTATTTAGATGATATGCAATATCTGGTGTCAAATATGTATATGTTCCATCCTTCTTAATTAGTACTCGATCTTTATCATCCCCAAATTTTGTTGAGGTAAACCATAAGGCTCCATCTTCTTCGTATGTATATCCAGCGGCTTTTAGTTTTTCTAATGTCGGTGTGATTTTATTTTCCGTATACAAAGAAGTTTCTGAGAACCAAACATCAAATGATACTCTAAATTCATTTAAGATATCTTTGATTTTTTGTAATTCACGAATCGTTCCTTCTTTTCTAAAGAAAGCTAATGCTTCTTCTTTATCTGCTTCCACGTAACGATCACCCACTTCTTGTTTTAAAGCCGCAGCGATTGTTTCAACATCTTTACCATGATATCCATCTTCTGGTATTTCTACTTCTTTACCAAATAACTGTAAATATCTCGCATATAGAGATAATGATAAATTTGTGATTTGATTACCAGCATCATTGATATAATATTCTCTAGCTACATCATACCCTGCAGCACTCATAATACGACAAATACTATCACCAACAGCCGCTCCTTTAGCGTGACCTAAATGCAAATCTCCTGTTGGATTCGCTGATACAAATTCAATATTATATTTCTTTCCATTCCCATATGTACTTGTTCCATAGGCATCTTCTTCATTTAATACTTCTTTAATAATTGAAGTCATTGCATTCTTCTTTAAGAATAGATTAATAAAGCCAGGTCCTGCAATTTCTACGGATTCTATATTTGCATTATCTTTATCTATTGCTTCTATAATAGCTGTTGCTATCTCTCTTGGATTTCTTTTTAATACTTTTGTTAGCTGCATTGCGATGTTTGAAGAATAGTCTCCATGTGATACATCTTTAGGTATTTCAATAACAATTTTATCTAACTCATATTCTTCTACAAAACCACAAGTAATAATTGCTTTTTGAAACGCCTCTTTTAAAGCTGTTTCTATTTTATTTACTGCCATAAATATCCTCCTTATTAAAGTTGCCCATATCTTCTATAAATTATCATTAAACCCTTATTAAGTCAATGTTTTTTATATCTATAAAACTAAAAAACAACCAATTGAAATCATCAATTATGTTGTTGACTCATCCACTGCATATTCTTCTGCTTCTTGCTTTGATATTTCCATTCCTTGATTACATATTGGACACACCAAATAATACTTAGTAGAAGTAGTAAATAATGGAATCCAAAATATAGTAAATTTAGTTTGTATCATCTTTATTATTAGTGTGACCTCATTATGACAATTATCACATTCTTTACTTATAAATGACTTCCCAATATCCTTTTGATATCTTCTTGTTCCCCAGACTATAAACATATTTATCCTCCATAAGTACTATTATACCTTTTGTACATAAAAAAGCACGAATTTTATTTACTTTCTTTTACTACATTATTAAGTTTTTTCACTATTATATTAAAAAGTTGCTTTTGAATTATAATGGATAAGCAAATCTAGAATTGGATTTTCCTATGTTTTATTAAATCGTGTTAAAAAATAAAATAACAAGCCAACACTGTCAATTCTTGATATTCTATATATTCGAGAAACTTTTTTTCAAAATAATGTAACCATTTATTCACGAATGTCATTTATCTAATAAGGGTAAGTATATCTTATATAATAAGGAGGGAAAGAAAATGGAAAATGTGGGGCTTACCCAAATTGTTAGAGATGTCCAAAAAGATATAACAAAATTTGATATCTTGTATCAACATATTGAAAAGAAAGTATATTTTTGGTGTTATACTATCACCAAAAATAGAAGTGATGCTGAAGATGTATCACAAGAAGCTTTAATGTTGATATATGAAAAAATCAACACATTAAAAGATGTAGAATATTTTAATGCTTGGATATATCGTATCGCAACTAATTGTTGTTATATGTATTTACGAAAAAGAAAAAGAAGAGATAAACCCTTTCTAGAAGACCATGCTTTTTCTGAGGATATTGTATCAACAATTCCCGAGGAACGGATTGATGCTTTACCTAAAGAAATATATGATGTCAAAGAATTAAAACAAATCATAAGTGGTTTTATCACTAACTTACCTAGAAAACAAAGGGAAACTATTACATTGTTCTACTTAGAAGAATTCAAAGTAAATGAAATTGCAGAAATATTAGAATGTAATACAAATAGTGTTAAAGCTAGATTACACCATGGACGTAAAAACCTAGAAAAACAGATTACAGAATATCAAGATAAAAACAATATTAAGTTATATAGTATTCCATTATTAACATTGTTAGGTCCTAGTTTACATAGTTATCAACAGGAAATATGTGCGCAGCATCAGAGGAAATCCAATCATACAAAATTTAATTCTTCAGAAACTGTCACATTTATGCAAAGTATGATATCTGCCATATCTTACAAACTTATAGCTTTAATAGTTATTATTAGTACGGCTATTGTATCAATAATTATTATGTTTCATAATCCAGAGAATAAAAATTACAATACTATGTCTGAAATTTTACATCAATCATCATTAAACATCCATAAGAATGGTTATAATTACATATTAAAAATAGATTATGATAGTGCACTTACTAGATATAGTATCCCTATTACTATCACTATTGAGAACACGATTAGTAAAGAAGATATATCTATAATTACTAATAACAGAGAAATTTCTTTTACAATGAATAACAACAAACTATTATTAGAAGTCCATGAAAATGGATATTACCAAATACAAGTAAAAGATGAAATCTTAGACATTGAAATAAACAATATCGATGCTGATGCTATAGAACTTATAGGTGCTTATAATAAGGAAAGTTATTTACAACTTGTTCTTAATGGTGAATCCAATACAATAGATTATATAAATTCATATATTACATATAACAACAAGCAATATAAGATAAATCCAAACCTTACAATCGATGGGGATTTCAAAGGAAAAATTGAAGTTACTTTATTTGATAATAAAGGAAGATTCGTAAAATATAGCTTAAATTTATAACAAGAAACAGGAGAATGAAAATGAAAAAATCAATAAGTAAAATCACATTTATTACAACTATGATCATTAGTATGTTTATGATGATGACAAACAATGCAGATGCAAATGAAATAGATACTATCACGTCACGTGTAGCTACAGACGCTGCATTTCCTATATCATCTCAACCTTTGCATGATGCAATAATAACAAAATATCCAACTATTGATACTAATGGTGATGGAACTATTAGTCAGGGCGAAGCAAATGCATGGACAAACCATATTGTTTTACCTAACATAGGGTTAACAGGAACTATTGATGGGATTCAATATTTTACTAACATTACATGGTTAGAATTATGGGGAAACCAATTAGAAGGTAGTATCCCTTCCAATATTGGAAATATGTCAAATCTTAAACATTTGTTTTTACAAAGAAATAATATTTCAGGTTCCATCCCATCTTCAATAGGGGAACTAACAAGTTTACAACAATTTGTATTATATGAAAATAATTTAAGTGGTTCCATTCCAACAGAAGTAGGAAATATGGTATCACTAGAACAATTCCAACTTCAAAATAATAAACTAACTGGTTCCATTCCAGCTACCTTAGGTAATCTACCGGTGTTAGATAACATCAATCTTAGAGATAATTTAATCAGTGGATCTATTCCAGCAGAGTTAGGTAACTTACCATTATTGAAATCGCTACAACTTAGCAACAACCCTTTAACAGGAGAAATTCCAACAGAATTAGGAAATATTACTACGTTAGAAAGAATTGTTATTAATGGTACTGAATTAACTGGTGAGATTCCAACAAGTATATTAGAATCACCAAATTTAGTTACTATTTTGGCACAAGACAGCCCAGGATTAACTGGGAATTTAGTAGAAAATATTCCAAGTAATAGTAATATAAATAAAATCGATATTAGTGGGACAGGAATCATCCAAGCTTTACCAACAAATCCAAGCATGGATTCTACTAATGGTGGAATATTCATCTACGATAATCTTGCAGAAGAATTGTTGAATACTGCACAAGATGGTCCAGTAGAAGGATTAACACAACAACAAATAGATAAGGCTCAAGAAAGTGCTAATTACTGGAGTGAACCAACAAAATCACAATGGCAAGACAATATCGATAAAGCGCAAAACATGTTAGATGCTTCATCGAATGTTACAGATTTACTAAATGATACTAAAACAGATGTCAACGATGATATTACACAAACAGATATTGATACTGCCAAAGCATTAGTAACAGTATTACCAGATGGCCAATTTAAAACCGATTTACAAGCAGACATTGATTTAGCTGAACAATATTTAGGTGCAAGAGATGCAGCAAAAGAGGCTGTAGATAACTTATTCAATAGTGATGGTACAACAATCAAAGATGTCACAACACAAACAAATATTGATGATGCAAATGCATTAGTAGATGCATTACCTGATAGTACATTTAAAACAGAATTATTAGCTAAAATCGAAGAAGCCCAAAAACAATTAAATGAAAGAAATGACGCTATTAATAAAGTAGAAAATCTATTCACAGATGGAACCCATACAAACATCAAAGATAGTGTAAATCAAAATCAAATCAATGTTGCTCAAGCAGCTGTAGACAAGCTACCAGATGGCGCGTTAAAAGATGAGTTACAAACATTAATTAATAAAGCCCAAGAATTATTAAACTCTAAAACTGGATTAATTACGGCTGATAAAACACCTGTACCAGTTTCAACAGATACATCTAAAATCACAAATACAGGAGATTTTATTAATTTAAGTACATACTTTGTATTGCTATCTACTTCTATCATTGGATTATTTTTTGTAAAGAAAAGAAAATTAAACAATAACTAAGTATAACAAAACCGATGCACTCTATTTGAGTTACATCGGTTTTCTATTTTTATATTAATACATTGGCATTTGTGGAGCACTAGCTGGCTCGTCTTCTTTATTCGAAGCAACAGCTGCTTCTGTTGTAATAAATAAAGCAGAGATACTAGCTGCATATAATAATGCACTTCTGGTTACTTTAGTTGGATCAATAATGCCTTTTTCAAACATATCCACCCATTCACCTTTTTTAGCATCAAATCCAATATTATCTTTGGCTTGTAATTGGGAATCTAAAACATCATCACTACTATATCCTGCATTTTCTGCTATTTGAGTAATTGGTGTTAATAAAGAGTCCATTACTACTTTAATTCCTTTTTGAACATCTACTATATCAGATTTAAGTGTATCTTTTAAGGATGTATATGCTTCGATTAAAGCTGCGCCACCACCAATAACAATACCTTCACTAACCGCTGCTTTTGTGGCATTTAAGGCATCTTCAATACGTAATTTTTTCTCTTTTAATTCACTTTCTGTTGCTGCACCAACCTTGATAATCGCAACACCATTACTTAATTTTCCTAAACGTTCACTATAATTATTTTTATCATAATCACTTGTTGCATTTTCTATTTGTTTTTTAATTTCTTCGATACGTTTTTGTAAAGCAACACCTTCTCCATGACCACCAATCATGGTTGTATTATCTTTTGTTACAACTAAACGTTTAACACTACCTAATTCTTCCATTGTCATATCTTTTAATGCCATGTTTAAATCTTTATTATAGAATGTAGCACCTGTTAAAACCGCTAAGTCTTGCAATAACTCTTTTTGGTTATCACCAAATCCTGGGGCCTTAGTAGCTACTACATTAAATGTTCCTCTTAATTTATTGACTACTAATGTAGATATTACTTCTTGTTCAATATCTTCAGCAATCAATAATAATGGTTTATTAGCTTCTACAACCTTTTCTAAGATAGGTAATATTTCTTGGATATTTGTAATCTTAGAATCCGTTATTAGAACTAATGCATCGTCTAGTTCCACTTGCATCTTTTCACGATTACTAACCATATATGGTGATATATATCCTTTATCGTATTGCATACCTTCACTAATTTCTAGCTCAGTATCAAAACTATTAGATTCGCTTACGCTAATAACACCATCGCGTCCTACTTTTTCCATTGCTTTAGCGATAATATCACCTATTTCTTTATTTCCAGCTGAGATAGTTGCTACACTAGCAATATCATTGCTTGTTTCAATTGATCTTGATTTTTTTAGGATATGATTTGCGACTTCTTTACTTGCATAATCCATACCTTCTTTTAGTAATACTGGATTGCTTCCTTTATCTACTGCTTTTAAACCATTAGTAATCATACTTTGAGCTAGGATTGTTGCTGTTGTTGTTCCATCACCTGCAACATCATTTGTTTTATTGGCTACTTCATATACTAATTTAGCACCCATGTTTTCAAATGGATTTTCTAATTCTATTTCCTTTGCAATACTAACACCATCATTTGTGATTAATGGTGAACCGTATCCTTTATCTAATGCTACATTACGACCTTTTGGCCCTAATGTTACTTTAACTGCATCTGCTAATACATTAACTCCTTGTAACATTAATTGTCTTGCATCTTTAGAAAATTTTACATCTTTACTCATTATACTTTCCTCCTACTCTACAATCGCTAAAATATCTTTTTCTTCAATAACAATATACTCTTCATCTTGCATTGTAATTGTTGTTCCAGCATAATCTTTATAGACTACTTTAAATCCTGGTTTTAGCTGAACGCTTGCATCAATAGATACTGCAATAACATTAGCAACATTTGGAACATTCTCATTTTCGTTTGTTAGAATGATTCCACTAGCTGTTGTATTTTCAGCTTTTTCTTTTTGTAATATAATGTTCTTGTTTAATGGTTTTAACATATATTCTCCTCCTCATTCTTTTTTAGCACTCATAACAAATGACTGCTAACACTATTATATTTTACCCTTTTATGTTAACATAATATGAACTTTTTATTTGTTTTTAAAAAAATAGACAAATAGAAGCAAGAACGATTAGGAAATAATAAAACATCTTCTTTATACTATGCATTACAGGAGGTCATTTATGAACTATATTGAGAGTTTACAACAAGCTATTACCTATATGGAAGAACATATTTTAGAACCAATCACATACCACGATGTCGCAAGTCATGTCTATATGTCTAGTTATCATTTTCATCGTACATTTAGTTTAATTACTAGTATTAGTGTTAAAGAGTATATTCGAAATCGTCGATTATCTTTAGCTGGACAAGAGCTACTAGATAGCAACATTAAAGTATTAGACATGGCTTTAAAATATGGATATGAAACACCAGAAAGTTTCACAAAAGCATATACTAGATTTCATGGTATCACACCTAAAATGACTAAACACTATGGGCAATATCTTATGATGTATGACCCCCTCGTTATTTCTATAAACATACAAGGAGGAAAGAAGATGGAGTATCGTATTGAAGAAAGAGAAGCTATCTCTCTATTAGTTAAAAAAGAAAAGTTTAAAAATGAAATTGTTGAGGATGAGGATAATACTGATATATCAGATTTCTGGGATCAATGTATTCAAGATGGTGTTATTAAAACATTATTTACCTATAGTGCCACATCAGAAACTTATGGAGTTTGTGCTCCCTTAGAAAGAGACAAAGAACATTTTGAATATGGAATCGGCGTTACCTATAATAATGAAATAATCCCTGAAGGTTATGATATTTGGGTATTAAAGCCTTCCTTATGGGCAGTATTTCCTTGCATAGATAAAGAGGATATTAGTATTGTCTGGAAAAAGATATTTAATGAATTCATTCCTAATTCTCATTATGAAGTTGCGAACGAAACTGATTTTGAATATTATCCAAATGATGATTCTGATATATTCTGTGAAATATGGTTACCAATTACTTCAGACCATATATAACAAAAAGTCATAGTTACACTAAATCTGTGTAAGCTATGACTTTTATTTATCTTGTAATTCCACTATTTTTTTATTCTTCTTTTCTTTATCCCTAAAATAACAATGCTTGTTATTGATATAAATCCTAATAATAGGTATACAATTATATTCGTCTTATCTCCCGTTACAACTTTTGATGAACCTACTATTGGTATTTCTGTGTTTTCATTACCAACAATAATTGTTGGTTTGGGAATTATTGGATCTGGATTTTTTGGTTCATTCTTAGAATATACGGGTAATTTTGGTGTTCCAATAGTGTCATAACGACTTTCATTATCTGGATTTGTATAATATAATCTGGCACCTGTATCTTCACCATCTAATCCACTATCTGGTGTTGTTAAATCTGGTTCTGGATTATCATTATTTGTTGGATAATATGTTGTTGATACTACATCACGATACTCTTCTCTTAAAACTAGAGGTACAGTTATTGTTGGCTCATTTTCTTTAGAATAACTATAGACATCACCAATATTCCAAACAATAGTTTGTCCATCTTCTATTGTACCCTCTATAGTTACCCCTTCTGGTAAGACTACGTCTTCTGGTACATAATAATATTTACTTATTTCATCCTTTAATACTGCATTTCTTCCGCCTGGTATATGAATACTATCTAGTAACTTTTCTGTTAAATAATCAGCTGTTGTCCCTTCAGCATCAGCAGGAATACTAATATACGCATTCGTATTTGAAGCCATATTTTGTAACCGATTTTCACTATCCTCAGAATCTAACATATACCCAACTGTTACTATCATCGCATCTTGCCCATACGCTCCAATAATATTACCATCACTATCCTTAGCTAGTTTGTTAGGATCAACATCGTGGCGTTGATATCGCCCAGTTGTTTCTTTCCAAAACGAACCATTTGTTATTTCTGTAGGTTTTCCTTTAATAGCATTTGTCAGCCCATATATATGTTCATCAGGATTATAGAAAGCATATAAAGTGTTTCCTACCATTAAACTTGATTTTGCTGGATCTGGTGTCCCATCAGATAGAAAAATAACTACTGCACTTTTATTTTTCTTAGCGTTCTCTGTACGACTATCTAATAGATTATATGCCTCACTTAATCCATATATATAATCCGTACTATGTGTTGTAAATGCTTTTGATAGTGATTCATCGACATCTGATATATTCTCTGTCCAACCAGTTCCAGCATTATAATCACCACTTAATGTTGCGTCACTAGCTAATGTTATGCTTTTTCCATCAAAATAACCATTTGCCCCTAGCCAATTACGGTAATTTTGTTGTCCGTTATTTAATCTATGAAGTAACGTTTTATCTCGAATTGAAAAAGGTACTAATGCTACTCTATTTGCATTTTCACCTGTTAAACCAAGTTCTTCATTCATTTCTAACAATTGCTCACTAAAGGCACCAACAGCTTTCTTTGCCTCCATCCAACGATCATAACATCCTTGGTCTTTGTCTGCATGATTCCAAATACCTTCGCTTGTCCCACTTCTAATATCTTCTGCATCCCATTCACTAATGCGAACATACATATTATTTTCCATTCTAAAATGATATGCACCATAAGCTAATGACTCTGCATCACCTTTACCATTACCAAATTGATAATACAGATTTGTGCTATTAGATGTATCTAATACTACCCATTTTTTCTGTTCTTCATTATATACTGTTAGACGTTGCGCACTGGAATCATAATACGTTTCTTCTATACTTGTAGGAATAACAGTTGCCTCTTCTTCCACTTCTTGTAAATAGAAATGGTCATGATTCAAGCATGGTGAAGAAGCATTATGGCTACCGTAATTCCCACCATTACCATCTGGCATTTCATGAACAAACGCCATATCCATGCTACCAGAACGATCCAAAACAATAATTACATCTAATGGTTTCGTTGATTCTGTACCATTGATTTTTAATGTTAATTCTGCAAGATACTCTTCTACATTTGTCCATTTAGCAGATTTTTCTGTAATGTAGGCTGTATTTGTTTCTTTATCTCGCAATGCGTTTGTTTGACTATCCGCATTGACATTAATATGTAAAAGGGGAATTAATAATATAATTATTAAAAATATTTCTACTCGGATATTTTTATTTTTTTTCATTTATTTTTATACCTTTCTCTTTTATTCATCTCCTATTTATCTTGGGATAGTAGAAAGCTAATTTCTCTCATAATAACTAATAAGATATTATAACTTTCTGTTTCATTTTTTCTCCCTATTATGTTGTATATCTAATTCCCCACTATTATTGTCCTTACATCCACTATTTGTTTGTCCAATAATAACTCTGTCTTATCATATTTATTTTACTTTGTTATAATTAACTGTTAGTTCTTTAAGTAACTCTTTCCCTACACATCTTGCTTTATCCACATAAGCAATAAAATCTATTTTAGTAATTTCTCACTCCTCTCATATGCCATTATTTATCAATAAAGGCAACTTCAACATTTACATTATCGACAAATACATAACGCACTTACAAAGACCGAAATCTTTTACCCTCCACTTTTATTTATAAAAATAATACTTTATGAATTCTAGACTACTTAATATTAATAATGTTCTATTATCCACCACGTAGCATTATCAATATCTATTTTTCTTACATTTTTTCCTTAATTATATTATAAAAATCATTTACAGTTGTTTTGATACCATTCTTTTTTATAAATCTTTTGATTCTTATTATTTTTGAATGCATCAAATTAAAGATAACTATTATCTAATTTGAAAATGATTAGTGAAGGTGAAAATTATTTTGTTCTTTATACAAAACGTGGAATACTTCATTTGAAATAAAGAATAAAAAGGGATTAATTAGCTGTAACAAAGTCCCCTAAGTTAAGTTCTTAATGATGGAAAAGTACTTGATAACTGTATTGTTTTATTAGTAAATACTTTTCTTATAAAAAAATTGTAACAGAGTAAAATTGGTATTATTTCTATAAATAATGTAAAATTATAGCAATAACATATACTGTATATTTACTAAAACAATAAAAAGTCATAGTATACACTGTCTCTATAGTGTTTCTATGACTTCTTTATTTTATATAGAGTGATCCACTATATCACCCTTATTATCTGTTACTTTACTTGTTTCTTTTTCTTTATCTGTAGGATCATCACCCCTATAGACAGAATCCCTAATAATAGGTATACAATTATATTCGTCTTATCTCCTGTCACAACATTGGCTGAACCAATGATTGGTATTTCAATAACTTCTTTACCAGTTACCACTTTATTTGGAACAGATGGTGTGATAATTGGTTTCCCTGGCTCCTCAGGAGTTGTTGGTTCTGGAATTATTGGATCTGGATCTTTCGGTTCATCCTCAGGATACACTGGTAATTTTGGTGTTCCGATAGTGTCATAACGATTTTCATTATCTGGGTTTGTATAATGTAACTGTGCTCCTGTATTTTCTCCATCTGGACCATTTTCAGGTGTTGTTAAATCTGGTTCTGGATTATCATTATTTGTTGGATAATATGTTGTTGAAGATACTTCACGATATTCCTCTCTTAAAACCAAGGGTACTGTTATTGTTGGCTCATCCTCTTTTGCGTAATTGTAAACATCGCCTATTTCCCAAACAATAGTTTGTCCATCTTCTATCGTTCCTTCAATTGTTACACCAGCAGGTAATACTGCATCTTCTGGTATATAATAATATTTACTTATTTCATCTCTCAATACTGCATTTCTACCACCTGGGAAATGAATACTATCTAACAATTTATCCTTTAAATAATCAGCTGTTGTTCCTTCAGCATTTGTGGGAATATCTATATAATCTTCCGTACTAGAAGCCATATTTTTTAGTCTGGTCTTACTATCTTCAGAATCTAACATATATCCAACGGATACTAACTTGGTATCTTGTCCATAAGCTCCTATAATATTGTTCGAAGAATCTCTCGCTAATATAGTTGGATCTACATCATGTCTTTGATAGGTTCCACTCACAGATTCCCAGAAAGTACCATTTACTATCTCACCAAATGGAGCTTTAATCGCGTCTGTCAATCCATATATATGTGCATCTGGATTATAGAATGCACAAATACCGCTTGTTGTGAAAAATGTTCCATTCGCTGGATCTGGTGTCCCATCAGATAAAAAGATTACAGCCGAGTCTTTATTCTTTTTAGCACTGTCTGTGCGACTATCTAATAAATTATATGCATGACTTAATCCAGACATATAATCTGTACTATGGGTTGTAAATAATTTTGTTAATGCAGTAGATATAGTACTGGCATTTTGTGTCCATCCAACTTTAGAATCATAACTTCCTGTTATTGTTCCAGCTCCACTCGCTGCTACACCTGTGCCATTAAAATATCCATTATTTACTAGGTAATCACGATAATATGGTGTTCCATCATTTAAACGTGCTACTACTGATTGATCTCGAATTGAAAAAGGTACTAAAGCTATACTATTTGCATCTTCTCCTGTTAAGCCTTCATCAATATTAATTTGTAATAATTGTTGGGCAAAAGCATCTACAGCATTTTTTGCTTCTATCCAGCGATCATAACAACCTTCATCTTCATCCGCATGATCCCAAATACCTTCAGCAGTTCCTTTTCTTACATCTGTTGTATCCCATTTACTAATACGATAAAATTCATCGCCATCCATTTTAAAATGATATGCAGCTAATTCTAAATTATCAGGATCTGCAACCCCAATACCAAATTGATAATATAAATTTATTTTATTTTCGGTATCTAAAACAACCCATTGCTTCTTTTCTTCATTATAAACTGTTAAGCGTTTTGTTGTTTCATCATAATGCATTTCATCTATATCACTAGGAATAATTGTTGGTGTTTCACCAGTTTCCGCTAAATAGAAATGATCTGGATTTAAGCATGGTGAAGAAGCATTGTGAATCCCCTTAGTGCCTCCATTTCCATCTGGTATTTCTTGGATAAAATTCATATCCATACTTCCTGAACGATCCATCACAATAACAACATCTATTGGTCTGGTTGATTCTGTTCCATTAATTTTTAATGTTAATTCCGCAAGATAATCATCAACATTCGTCCACTGTGCTGATTTTTCCGTAATGTAGGCTGTATTAGTGTCCTTATCACGAATTGGTGTAGCTGCTGTAACATCTACCCGCACAAAAGAAATAATCATTATTAACGCTAATATAACAATTCCTACTCGTACACTCATAAAACTTCTCATTTTTTCCATAAAACTACCCTTTCCTAAACTGCTTTGTCTCTAATAATGATTGAAAGTTCGTTACCTGCATAATCACTTATATAAAAAGTATCATAACTTCCTATCTGACTTGTAATAATTAGTGTTCCTTGTTCTATCGTATAATTATTTGATAACACACCATTTTCATAATAGCGAATACTGTTGTAGTCCACACCTGAAATAGCATCTATAAATGTTAGATAGAACAACGTATCTATATTTGATTGGGTTGATAATCGAGGGCTATCATAGTCAAAGTTACTTATTACTATAATTTCCTCATCAAGAACTTGTCCTTGTAATAATAATTGAATTCTATATTCCCCATTTTGAGTTATTACTTTTGAATCCATTCCATTCACTAAAATCTGATCATAATTATCATTTGAAGTTAGTATATTCAATGTTAATTGTGTATTTGTCCAACTAGTATCATAATTAACTGCTATGATTTGACATTGTTCAACTATATTTTCTTCTACAGTAACAATTGGTTCTCTACTTTCTAGGATAATTGTTCCAGTTGTTTGTGAATTCATATTCAATAAACTTATACTAACTAATGTAACGCATATTCCTCCACCCATCATGGATATTTTAGTCCATGGTAATCGATTTATTTTTGTAGAGCTTCGAATTTGTTTAAATAACATTGCTTTAGTAGTTGGGGAAGCCACTACATTGTTCTCTAATAATGCATACGCTTTACTAATCAATTCTGGTGTCACTAAAACCATCGATAATGAAGATGGTGTTATACCATTATTTTCTAGTTTTCTTTTTAAAACCGTTCTAATTTTTGTTAGTCGGGAACTTACTGTTCCTTCTGGTATATCTAATATTTCAGATATGTCGGATATTGACATATCGTCATAAAATCTTAAAATCCCCACTGTTTTTAGGGGGATACTTAGCGAATCTAATCCATCCGCGATAATATCTAACATTTCAACTGATTCTATATTTTGTATTTGATTCGTTGTTTTCTTATCTTCAAATTCTTCGATTGTATAATTATCACCTAAATCATATGTATATTTACCTTTGCGATCTAAATCCACACAACAATGATATGTTATTCTTTTTATCCAGACATGAAATGCATGAACATTTTTCAATGTTTTAATTTGTTTATATACTTTAACAAATACTTCTTGCACAATATCTTTCGCAATCTCCTCATTCTTAAAATAACTAATCGCTATGAAATATACATTTTCAAAACAAGCCTTATATAATTCTTCAAACGCAGTTTTATCACCATCTATTGCTTTACTAACAAGTTCAACAAGATTGGTCTCACAACTCATTTCCCACCCTCCTTTGTCACACTACATACCACTAACCAAGCTTACTCGATTATATAAACCAATGTTAATAAACATTGCGTCTATCTATAATGACGGATAGTAAATTAAAAATCATCACTTTTTATTTATAAATTTTTTAAATAAAAAATAACTATTATACTTTGTCGAAAAATATCAAAAAAAAGCATGACTTTATGTTTGTCATACCTTTTAATTTATTATAGTTTTTATTATTGCAGTTTATGTGCTCAATGTAAATATTTAAACAATATTTTCTAACATAATTCGTTTTTTTAACATTTTTATAACAATGGGGCAAATAATCGTAATATAGCCTCATATATTCCTTTGAAACGACCTTTAATTACTTTTTCTTTCGTCATTTCTTCACTAACTTCAATAGTATGTAAAAAATCATCTTTTATACTTTGAATTGTTTCTGTTTGATACATATACAGTCCACATTCAAAATGGAGAAATAAGCTTCGATAATCCATATTAATCGTTCCCACTGTTGCGACTTCATCATCGCAAACAAAGTTTTTAGCGTGTAAAAAACCTGGTGTATACTCATAAATTCGAATTCCATGACGAATTAAATCTTCATAATAAGATCGGGTTACACGAAAGACAAGTTTTTTATCAGGGATTCCAGGTGTACATATTCGAACATCTACGCCTCTTTGTTTAGCCAGAACTAAAGCTGTTTGTAACGTCTCATTGATAATTAAATACGGTGTACAAATATAAACATATCGTTTTGCTTGATTAATAATATTTAAATATACATTTTGTCCAACTGGACGATTATCTAGTGGTGAATCACCATAAGGAATAACATACCCTTTTTCTTCAAAGGATTGTGGTTGATAATGACGAGGATGATATTTATCAAAGTCTTCAACCGTATCTTTTGAGGCATTCCATGTTGTTAAAAACATAGTTGTTAAATTCCAAACGCTATTCCCTTCTATTTTTACACCTGTATCTTTCCAGTGTCCATATTTCATTTTAACATTAATATATTCATCCGCTAAATTCATTCCACCTGTAAATCCAACCCATCCATCAACAACAGTAATTTTTCGATGATCTCGATGATTTATTGCGACTGATAAAATTGGAATAAAAGGATTAAAAGTAATACATTTTATTCCGTATTCTTCTAATGTCATATAATATTTATGGGGCAACATAGTTAATGAACCTACATCATCATACATGAATCGCACTTCTACGCCTTCTTTAACTTTTTGTTTTAAAATGTATAATATTTGATTAAACATTTCGCCTTCTTCAACAATGAAGTACTCCATAAAAATAAAGTGTTTAGCACTTTTTAATGCTTTTAATACATCTACAAAATTATCATCACCTAAAGGGTAATAGGTAGTCTTATTATTTTTATAGGCTACAAAACCTTCATTATCTAGATAACGAAATTGACTCTGTATATAAGTGTCTTGTATTTCATTAATAGCACCTGTTGTTTCTCGATATAATTCTTCGTGCTTCATTTGTTTTTCAAAACGTTTTCGCATATATTTGGATGGTTGTTTATTTCCTATTACCAAATATACTATTCCGCCAAGCATTGGTAATAATAAAATTACAATCACCCAAGTTATTTTATAACCTGCTTCCTCTTCTTTATTTAGAATAAATAACATTACTATACCACTTAATATTTTAGCGCCTAGTGTCATAATTGGCGCATAAGTGACTATCCCAAGCACTACTAAAAGCAGTAAAGTTGCTTGTAACCCCAACAATACTGAAAAGATTAATATTCGATTATTTAATCCCTCACGTATTTTCATCCTCTAACTCCATATTCTGTATATGTATTAAAATATATACTTCACTAATACAACTATTTTGATCCAATAATTGATATTTTATTTTAATATTCCCATTATCTTCAAAAGTTTCCATGTATGTATCAATATTTATATCTCCATACATTGTTGCATATTTATTTTTAATTCTTTTTCCTTTTACCAATTGTAATTCTGATTGGTTATTCATTAACCAAACTGTATCCTGATGCATACGGATTTGAATTTTTGTTTCTTTACTAGAAAATTTAATAAAAGTTCCTTTATTAGTTTTTTCATATGTTCCTATTTCTTTATACTGTATAGTCTCTTTATGTGTTTCATATTTAAATATACTATTATATTTTATATTAATTGTCTTTTTCATATCATCACCTTGTTTATTATAGCACATTTTAGGTAAGAATAAATCAGGGTGATAAAAATGAAAAAGTTAGTAAAATTTATATGTGGTTTAGCTATTTTTGGTATGGTGTTTATTCTTGGATGTTATACACTTGCCTACTCTAGTGGAGAACCAAATATAAACAGGGATAGATATATTACAATGTATGATAATCAAGATACTGTTTTTTACCAGTCTATTAATAATTATAGTGGGCAGTATGTTGATTTAGAGGATATTAGCAGTTATTTCTTAGAAAGCATTGTCGCTATTGAGGATCATCGTTTCTATGAACATCGTGGTTTTGATCCTATTAGTATTATGCGTGCTGTCAAAGTAAATTTAACGAATCAAGATAAAAGTCAGGGAGCCAGTAGTATTACACAACAATATGCAAGATTATTATATCTAACAAATGAGAAATCTTGGTCGCGTAAAGCTAAAGAAGCATTTTTAACCATGCAGTTAGAAACACATTTAACAAAAGATGAAATATTAGAGGGCTATGTTAATAATGTGTATTTTGGTCATGGAATTTATGGTATTGAAAATGCCGCAAAGTATTTTTATAACAAATCCGCAAAAGATTTAAATTTAAATGAAAGTAGTATGTTAGCTGGTGTCGTCAATGGACCTGGTTATTTTTCTCCATTGACAGATGAAACTGCTGCTAGGAATCGACAAAGTATTGTTTTACAACGAATGGTAGAACAAGAAATAATTACATCGGAACAAAAAGATAAGGTTCTCGCTAGTGATTTAGAATTAAGTGAGGAACATACCTTGTATGAAAATATGTCCTACTATTATTATAAGGATACAGTTATGCAAGAATTAGAAGAACTCGGATTTTCTTCAGACACATATATTAATCAAGGTTTAAATATTTACACAAGTTTAGATCCTGGATATCAAAAACAATTAGAAGAAAGTACTACAGAACAAACCAAGGATTCTGAATTAGAAACCTCCAGTATTATTATAGAACCTTATACGAGTAAAATTCTCGCAATCATTGGTGGTAAAGATTATACAAACTCCCAGTTTAATCGGGCTACTGATGCTAGTAGGCATATTGGTAGTACTATAAAACCATTTTTATATTATTTAGCATTAGAAAATGGTTTCACCCCATCCACTACATTTCTAGCAGAACCTACTTCTTTCAAATTGCCTGATGGGTCTACGTATAGCCCTACTAACTATTCTAATAAATACGCTTATCAAGAAATCACTATGGCACAAGCTATTGCGGTATCAGATAATATATACGCTGTTAAAACACATATGTTTCTAGGAGAAGATAATTTGGCTAAATTAATGGAAAAGTTTGGTTACGAAGATGTACCAGCCAATCCATCTTTAGCGTTAGGTACATTAGATACCAATATTTATGGTTTAGCGAATATGTATAATACATTGGCTAGTGAAGGTGAATATACTCCTATTTACACTATTGAAACCATTATTAATGATGCTGGTGATGTGCTCTATGAAAGAGAAAATCAGTCTGAACAATTATTAGATAAAGACTCTACTTTAGTTTTAAATCAATTATTAACTGGTACATTTAATTCTACATTTAGTACATATCTAAGTGCTACTATGGAAGACTATGAATTGGATAGTACTTACGCTGTTAAAACAGGAACTACAGATTATGATAGTTTAGCAGTTGGGTATAATCCTAATATTTTAGTCGCAAGCTGGGTTGGTTATGATGATAATAGTCCTGTCACCACATATGAAGAACGAGTTGTTTCTAAACAAATCATGGTTGATATATTAGAATATACAGATGAACAAAAGAAATCTAAATGGTATAAACCAACAAAGAACATTCAAGAAATTGGTATCAACCCATTAACTGGTGATGTTGATGAAAATGGTCCTATTTATTGGTTTAAGAAAGAATAAAATACTATCGATTCATTTCGATAGTATTTTTATATACAAAATTTAAAGTATTTCCTTACTTTTATCACTATATAGTAGTGAAGGTAGTCTTTTATCCACTGCCATGTTTTCCTCTCTTATTTTATTGGCTGAGGAGGTGATTTTTATGGAATATTTTATTCTCATTCTTTTAATTCTAAAAGAGGTTAATTCAATATTAATAACCATTAAAAGTTAATCCATCCTTAAATCCCCAATAAATAAAAGGATGGCTTTAAAATATGGATAGAAGTTCTATCTTCATATATTATAGTACATATATTTATTATTTTCAAGATTGTTTTTCATATCTTTGATTTATTTATAGTAGGAAATAAAAATATTCTACTATGTTCATAAGGTATAAATCTGTTCCTTTAATAAGATTGTATCTTCTTTTGATAATTGAGTATTATTTAATGTAATAACATTTTCATCTTTTTTGTTTATGATTACTCTTTTATCTTTTACTATCACGCTGTTAATTTCTGTACGATTTATTTTCTTCCTTATTGTATACCGTCTACGTTTAGTTCTTCTTATTACATATGTATAGCTAAAGTCATTTTCACTAACAGAGATTCCTCTTGGTGCAATTTTATCAAAACGAATACTATATATTAGGAGAGTAATGATCATACAAAAGTATATTAAATGTATAAATATTTGTATATCTCTATTGGTTTGTAATAGCACATCTGTAATAAAGAATGTAAAAAGCCATACAACTGTACTTATCATTAATCCTATATTGTAAAACATATTTCGTTTTGTATACACTATGTTGTCAAAATAGTAATCATTAATATCTGGAATATTCCTAATATTTCTATAATCCAACCAATGTTGTAGTTGTTTATATAAATCTTTTGTTTCAAGATTAGTGCTATTATGTAGTTTTAGTATGTGATTTTTTATTCTACGATATACTGTCTTATTTACTTGATTCTTTATTTCTTTTTTTGTGAGTGAAGGTTTTATACATAGATAAAGAATTTCTTTCCCTTCTTTTGGTTCCTCTATTTTTTCTATTATTTCCCAAGCAATAAATTGTCTTTGAATAGTCATAGGAAAGATAAAATATATTCCCTTTTCATCCAATTCAATACCGATACTTAAGTGTAATACATGTTTTACATAACGCACCAACATTATCATATAAAAAACACCTAATAGTAAAGTAAAAGTCCCTATATATAATAATCCTGTAATACCTAAAA
>JBKEBJ010000086.1:0-11217 GCA_047973105.1 Coprobacillaceae bacterium
ATTTCTATTTGTTCTATACACTAGACTTTTTCCCACCAATAGTGCAAATACTTAGATAGATATATAAAAAAGTATGAATATATCATACTTTTGAATTATTTATACTTTTAACAACAAATAAAAAATAGGTAAATTAACCTATTTTTATCTTTGAATTCTAGCAACTCCATGCTCCATAAATTCTTCTATTTCAGCAACTGTAAAAGCATTTGCATCTCCATGAACGGTATGTTTTAAAACCGATGCACAACATGCGAAATTAATTATATAACTAAGATCATTTTTTTGAAGTATACCATGAATAGCACCTGACATGAACGCATCACCAGCACCAACGCGATCAACTATATCATCAATTCCATAAAGATTTGATGTAGTGATTTTTTCACCATCATATAAGTATCCTTGAAGCTCATTAATACTACTAGAAATAATATCTCGTTTTGTAGATATTATATATTTAATATTTGGATATTGTTCTTTTATTTTTTGATAGCAATCTAAAAGAACTTCTTCATGTTCTCCAGTTTGGATATCCATATTTAATAAATACTTCGCATCTAAATGTCCTGCAGATAATACATCTACATACGGTAATACTTCACGTAATGCATTACCAGCTTCTTTTTGACTCCATAATTTAGCACGGTAATTAGAATCATATACGACACTAATATCATGTTCTTTACAATATTTCATAATAGCTATTACAATATCTTGTATTTCTCTAGAGAGAGCTAATGTAATACCAGACACAATAAATATATCAATACCTTTACAAAGTCTTGCTACATCTATTTCTTCTTTAGATAATGTTGTCATCGCTGAATTAGCACGATCATATATTACTTTACTAGTTCGATTACCACTACCTATTTCCAAATAATAGCTTCCTACTCTTTCTTTGGAGCGAATAACTTTATCTGTATTTACTTGGTGACTATGCAGGAATTTCATAATACCTGTTCCTAAATCATTATCACTGATTTTACTAAATAACTCACTTTCATATCCAAAATTGGCTAAGCTCGTAGCAATATTTGTTTCACTACCTCCAACATGAACATGAAATGATAATTCTTGCATACGTTTTCCTTTGTCAGTAGCATAGCGTAACAACGTTTCACCCATACTTAAACATTTCATTATTATTGTCTCGCCTTCTTTGTTGCTTCAACATATTTTTTAGCAATAGCAGTGATTTCATCGTATTTTCCTTGGGCTCCTAAAGTATTGAATTCTCCACCAATTCCAATGGCATCAATACCAGCAGCGAACCAAGTATCAATATTATCCAACTTTACACCACCAGTTACCATTAAAGATGCGTGTGGTAAAGGTGATTTAATAGCACTTACATATCCAGGACCAAAAGCGCTTCCTGGGAATAGTTTTATAATTTCACTTCCTGCTTCCATAGCTTCAACAATTTCACGAATTGTCATACATCCTGGAATATATGGAATTCCATATCGATTACATAAAACTGCAGTTTCATAATTAAAAGATGGCGAAACAATATACTTGGCACCTGCTTCAATAGCACTCTTAGCTGTTGGTGCATCCAATACTGTACCAGCACCAATACACACTTCATTAGTATCATTATATGAATATACTAATTCCTTAATAATGTTACTAGCACTAGCATTCGTATACGCTACTTCAATAGCAGTAATGCCACCTTTGATACAAGCATTTGATATTTCAATACCTTGTTCTTTAGTGTCTCCACGAACAACAACAACGACACCTTGTTCCTTTAATTTCATAATGGTTTCAGATTTAGACATTTTATTATCCCCCTATTAAATTCATTATTACTAAATACATATATATTAATGATACCACAGTTTGTACCATTTTTTCTTGTTTATTAAATTCTGTTTTTTTAGACCAAAGACGATATAATGCATATGGCGGAAATACAATAACAAAAATATAAGTTATAATTTTATATTTTGTAAATACATGTACCGCATTTGGATCTGGTGTATTTAGTTTTTTACGTAATTGAATAATATTCATTTGTCTTTTAGTGATTCCTCGTAACTCTTCTCGTTGCATTTTTTTTGTAGCCATTATTTCATATACCCACCTTTCATTGGCGATACTGCCAGTTTAGTATAGATTGATAATACGCCATTTTTGAATTTATTCTTTGGCGCCTTCCATTTTGTTTTTCTTTCTTTTAGTATTGTATCTATAGTTCCTAAAGGTACTCTTTCACCAGCAATACCAATAATATTTAAAGAACGTTTAGATACGCTAATTTCAATGATATCACCATCTTCAACTAAAGCAATAGGTCCACCACTAGCTGCTTCTGGTGAAATATGACCAATCGCTGGTCCTTTACTCGCTCCGGAGAATCGTCCATCTGTCAATAAAGCAATAGACGCAGATAATTCTGGATCACTAGATATAGCTTCTGTTGTATAAAACATCTCTGGCATACCTGATCCTTTTGGTCCTTCATAGCGAATAAACACAGCCTCTCCAGGATGAATACGTTTTTTTATTATAGCATCAATCGCATCCTCTTCACAATTAAAGACGCGTGCTGATAACACTGCTTCTTGCATTGGTTCAGGTACAGCAGAATGTTTAACAACGGCACCTTCAGGTGCAAGGTTTCCTTTTAAGATTGCGATTGCACCTTGTTTATTTAAGGGATTAGTATATGGCGCAATAATATCTTCTTTTTTAACCCCAACCTGTTTTAAATACGTATCACAGATTTGATAATAATCAGAGTTTCGCAAATCTTCTAAATTTTCACCTAACGTCTTTCCAGTAATAGTCATAACATCTAAATATAAATGTTCCTTAATGGCTTCCATAATAGCTGGTGTCCCTCCCGCATAATAGTAATATTCTGCGGGATAAAAACCACTAGGACGTAAATTCAATAAATACGGAATTTTACGATGAATACGATCAAAATCTTCACCATCTAATGCAATACCACATTCATGGGCAATAGCTGGTAAATGTAATAAAGAGTTCGTTGAACCAGCAATAGCTGCATGTACCATAATGGCATTTTCAAATGCCTCTTTAGTTAGAATATCACTTGGCTTAATATCTTTTTCTACCAAATATTTGATATGTTTTCCAATATTTTTTGTTATATCTGATAATGTTTTTCCAGTCGCTGGTAAAACACTACTACCAGGCAATGCTAGTCCCAATGCTTCAGCCATTATCTGCATGGTTGTCGCTGTTCCAATAAAACTACAAGCACCACAACTAGGACAAGCGTTATGTTTATAATACGTAAATGTTTCCTGATCAATTTCACCACGTTGAAATTTAGCAGAATACATTCCGATTTGTTCTAAAGTTAGTAAGTCAGGTCCTGCATTCATTACCCCTCCTGGAATAATAATCGCTGGAATATTAATACGAGCAATAGCCATTAAATGAGCAGGCAATCCTTTATCACAACTTGATAAATAAATGGCTCCATCAAATGGAGTTGCATTACATTGAATTTCAATCATATTACAAATCATTTCTCTAGAACATAATGAATAGTTAATTCCATCATGCCCTTGTGCTTCACCATCACACATATCCGTAGTAAAATATTTAGCCCCCTTGATTCCTTCTTTTTTACAACTAGTTTCTACTTGTTTTGTAAAGTTACCAAGATGCACACTACCTGGATGTGAATCTCCATATGTGCTTTGAATAAATATTTGCATTTGTGATAATTCTTCCGCAGTCCATCCAGTCCCAATTCGTAATGGATCCCATTCTGGTGCTATTTTTCTTAAATCCTGACTTTTCATCTTCTTACCTCTTTATTTATAAATGTTTTCTTCGTCTTCGATTTCAAACTCTTTTCTACTAATTAATCCTTTATAAAAATATGCAGAACGTTTTAAATGACGATTACGATTATCTTCTAAATCAATTTCAACTAATCCATAGCGATTCTTAAAAGCATTCATTGGTGATACATTATCTGTAAAAGCCCATAACATATATCCTTTACAATTAGAACCTTCTTCAATTCCTCTAATTAACCAATCTAAGTGCATCTTGATGAAATCTATACGATATGTATCCTGAATAATTCCTGATTCATCTTTGTATTGTTTTTCATTTTCAACACCCATCCCGCTCTCCGCAACAAACCACTCGAAATTATTATACTTCTCTTTCATACGAATTGCCATATCATACATGATTTTTGGATAGATTTCCCATCCACGATGTGGATTCATCTTTTTTCCTGGCATATCAAAGTCAGTATAATAAAAATCTGGATGGAAAGAAGCACCTGGTTTTATCGCAGTCGTTCTTTCTTTTACACGATTTGGATGATACAAATTAATACCCACCCAATCTAAAGTATTATTTTTAATAATATCTAATTCTTCATTCGTATATTCCATTAAAATATCATGTTCTTTTAATAAATCAAAGAACCCTTCTTCATATTCTCCTTTAATCGCTGGATCTAGAAATACACGATTATAGAATAAATCATACTTGTCTGCTGCTTCTAAATCCTTAGGGGAATTACTACGAGGATAGGCAGTTTCTATATTAATAATAGATCCAAACTTTCCTCCCTCAATACGATAATTACCTTCTTTATAAATCTTCATGATTTTATTAGTCGCAAGTGCCTTATTATAATTCCATTGCATCCAAGCTTTACTATCTTGTTCAAAAGGGTAACGAAGGGCATCTAAATGAATTCTTGTTTGAACAACAACTGGTTCATTAAATGCAAACCAATATTTAACTTTGTGTCCAAATCTTTTAAAAGCAGCTTCTGCATACTTTACAAATAAATCAACCACATGTTTACTACCAAAGCCATCATATTTCTTAAATAATTCTCCTGGTATTTCATAATGTTCTAAACAAACCATGGGCTCAATTCCATTTTCTATCATGGTATCCAACATTTTATCGTAGTAACTTGCATATCGTTCATCAATAACAATATTTTCATAATCACTAAGAAAGCGTGACCAGTTTAAAGAAGTACGATAGCTATCCATTCCTATCTCTTTCATATATTGAATATCTTCTTCGTAACGTTCATAATAATTTGTCGCACCTGCTGGGCCATAACCATTATGCCAAACATTTTTATTTTCTTTATACCATAAATCAATATAAGAATCTTGCGTATCTCTTTTATCTTTCCAACCTTCTGTCTGCCAAGCAGATGCAGCAGCACCTAAAAAGAATCCTTCTGGTAATTTTACTGTTTTATTCATCCTCTTTTTTCCTTTCCAATGCATCAATAATTCCACCTAAATACATTGCACCTAAAGCACGATCATACAATCCATATCCTGGTTTTCCTGTTTCTCCCCATATCATTCTTCCATGATCCGGACGGATATATCCAGTAAAATCAGTATCTATATAGGCTTGTATAATATCAACCATATCTAATGAACCACAAGCACTATAATGCGCACTTTCTTCAAAAGACCCATCTTCTAATAATTTAATGTTACGAATATGAGCGAAATGAATTCTCTTTTGTTTCCCATATTTTCTAATTAGTTTTGGAATATCATTGAACGAGGCACAGCCTAAAGAACCACTACATAGTGTCAGTCCATGATGAGAATCATCATATAATGATAAAAAGCGATCCATGTTTTCTTCATTTGTAATAATTCTTGGAATACCGAAAATAGGCCATGGTGGGTCATCTGGATGAATTGCCATATTTACATCTGCTTCTTTTGCGACTGGTAATATTTCTTGAATGAAGTATGTAAGATTATCCCATAGTCCTTCTTCTCCAATTTCTTTATATGCAGAGATTAGTTCACCAATTTCTTCTGGTTGATAAGATGCATCCCAACCAGGCAACGCTAATTTAGTTGGGTCTAATGCATCGATATCTTTTTTATAATAAGCTAAGGCATTAGAACCATCTGGTAAACACATATCTAACGTAGATCTTGTCCAATCAAATACAGGCATAAAATTATAACAAATACAACGTATTCCACAAACAGATAAGTTCTTTATTGTTTGTTTATAATTATCAATATATCTTTGATAATCGTTACGTCGTAATTTAATATCTTCATGAATGGGTACACTTTCTATTACTTCCAATTCCAAACCTTGATTTTCTACTTCTTTTTTTAGTGTTTGAATTCTATCCATTGGCCATACTTCACCCACTGGTATATCATATACTGCACTCACTACCCCCGTAATGTTTGGAATTTGTCTTATTTTTTCTAAGGTCACTGGGTCTTCTTGACCATACCATCGAAATGTCATTTTCATAAACCTATCTATCTCCTTACTCAATATATCCTAAAGCACTTGAAATTAATATTGCTTCTTTTTTTACTACTTCTCCTAATACGTCTAAATTTACTGTTTCTTCATACATTCCAACACAACTAATAGACGCAACCACTTCTCCACGATGATTAAAGATAGGTGCTGCTGCTGCAATTTGATGTACTGTATTTTCACGATCATCTTTTGCATATCCCTTAGCACGTACTTCTTTTAATTCATCCATATACTTTTCAATAGATGTTATTGTGTACTCAGTATATGGTTCAAAATTGATTTTTTGGATAGCTTCACGAATTGTTTTTTCATTTGCGAAGGCTAACATTGCTTTTCCTAAAGCGGCACTATGTAACTCTCTCCTTGTTCCAATCTTCGCTGTTGTAATAATACTTTCCGAAGACTCATACTTATAAATATAGGTCACCATTGCATCGTCCATAACAGCCATAAAAGTTGTTGCTTTCATCTTATTAGCTAAAGGTACTAAATATTGTCTAGCTACTTGAATCATATCAATATCATTAACATAATTACTTCCTATTAAAAAAGCATGTAATCCAATCTTATAACGTATCTTATTAAAACTAGTATCCTCTTCAACCATATTTGTATAAACTAGTGTCTTTAAAATATCGAAAACACTTGATTTTGGTGCATCTAATAAAGTCGTTATCTCAATTAATGTATATCCATCTTTATTTTTACCTAATAATTCTAATATTTCAATAGCTCTAAGTAATGTTCTATTTAATTTCATCTAATCACCCCAATATACCTAAAGTATACCATTTATGCAAAGAAACATAAACACTCGCCTACATGCAAATGTTTATGTTATCAATGTTATTTAACCAGCTTGTACATCTTTTGATTTATTCGCTGCCATAACAAATGGAGCATAGATTACAAATGATAAAACAACACATAGTAATTGTGTAATTACTGTTCCAATACTTCCTCCTGAGGCTATCCACGCATTTAATATTGGTGGCGTTGTCCATGGGAAAGCATACACCAATATATCTGCAAAACCAATAATTGTCATAAGATACCCAAAGGCCATTGTAACAAGTGGCGTAATAATGAAAGGTATCATTAGGATTGGATTTAACATGATTGGTAATCCAAAGTGCATAGTTTCTGAAATATTGAAGATACCAGGTGCAATCGATAATTTAGCTACTCCTTTATAATCTTCACATTTAGAAATAAACAAACAAGCAATTAGTAACCCTGTTACACATCCAGAACCTCCAATGTTTCCATATACATCCCAGAATGACATACTAATAATATTTAAATCTGCTTTATCATATCCTGCTTGTGAAACAATCTCTGTATTAGCTAAGATTGCAGCATTTAATAATGGATCACGAACGGCTTTAATAATTTGATTACCATGTATCCCAACACACCAGAATAATTGTGCTACTAACATTAAAATCATAACTCCTGGTAACCCTTGCATAACTGCTTCTAATGGTTTTTGTAAGAACGTATATACTATGTCATATAATGACATGTCTAATAAATTCATAGAAGCAAAGTTAAATGCTGAACAAATAACGATTGTAAGCATTGCTGGAAATAATACATTAAATGAGTTAGCAACATTTCCTGGTACTGTATCCGGCATTTTGATTTCTAATTTTCCAGATTTAACAATCTTTGAGAAAATCTCTACGGCTACTACAGCAACAATCATCCCTAAGAACAAACCTCTAGCAGCTGTATAGTTTTTTCCTAATACATCTGTAATTTCAAGGACTGTTCCATTTTCCATAGTCCAAGGAATCATTGATGGACAAACAGCTACGTAAGAACATAAAGCAATGATCCCAGGCGCAAAACCATCCAATCCATTTTTCTTTCCTAATTCTAAACCAATTAATACTACTGCTCCAATGGTAAAGAAATTTAGTGTTGCATAATTCGCTGCTGTAAATAATGATGTAAAATTCTCTAACCAAGAAAATCCACTAACTTTAGCTAAAGAAATACCATCTGTTGTTGTAGAACAAACAACATTAATCATAAGTGTACAAAATGCTCCTGTAATAATGATTGGCATCAATGTAGAGAATGCATTTTTAATAACACTCATGTACTTTTGATTGCTGACTTTATCAGCAATAATCAACAACTTTTCAGTTGCTGCATCAGAAAATCCCATTTGTCTTCCTCCCTTTTCCGTATTTACGAATATAGTCAGTTATTTCGTACACCTTATTTTTAACACTTATATTTACTAGTGTCAATCGTTTAAAAGAAAAAAAACAAAGAATTTATAAGCGTTTATAATTACGTTTTATTACATTCGGATATACGTTATTTTTAGGAATAAAAGAATATTTTTTATGCAAAAGAGAAGTCTAAGAATTTACTATTTCAATTTTATACAACACATAGTTTAGAATTTTAAATAAAATATTCCAATAAGAAATTGTTTGATTTTATATCATGATATGATACCAATTGAATATTTTTATAATACGAATCAAAAATAAATATTTTTTTTGATAACCTTTTAAGATACAGTTGTATCTTAAGAACATGGGTAAGTATTATAACGCTATTAATAGAGTTAGGTGGTGGGGAAATGAAAAATGAAGAACTTGCCCAGATTGTCAAACTTGTACAAAGAGATAAAGAATAATTTGGTCTTCTATACAATGAAATATATGATAAATTATTTTATTTTTGTTATATGATGATAGGAAATGAATCTGATGCAATGGATGTTTCACAAGAAGCAATTATTACTATTTACAATAAAATTGATACACTTAAAGAAGCATCTGCCTTTAAAAGTTGGATGTATCGTTTAACAAGAAATACTTGTAATTTACATTTTAGAAAAATGAATAGGAAGTATGAAATATTTGAGACAAGTGATGAAATACAGGAAATGATGGAAAATAGTTTAATGGAAGAAAATATTGAATATCTACCAGAAAAGGCTTATACAAAAAAAGAGATCAAAGAAATAATAACAAGATTTGTTAATTATTTACCTACTCGCCAAAGAGAAGTGGTATTACTATTCTATTTTGAAGGATTCAAAATTCCTGAGATAGCAGAAATCTTAAATTGTAGTCAAGGAAATGTAAAGGTTCAATTACATAGTGGAAGAAAAAAACTAAGACAGTGGCTACAAACATACATAGATAAAAATAATATGAAGATTTATGATTATGCTTCGTTACCTGCATTGGCTGTTTTATTTTTACTACATAAACAAGATATAACTAATCATATTTTACTTAAGCCATATAGTAAATCTACTATTAAAAAACATAGATTTCTACGGATTGTAAATCCAATACATGTAATAGTCATTATCACTACTATTACATGTATTATTACAGTACTTGTCTATCAAATTCTAAATAACAATATAAATAATAGCCAAGCATTATCAGTAACAGACAATTTCTCAAAAGAAAAAGATGGACCTTTTGAACATATTGGTGATATCCGTTATGATCAAAGACCAACTAGAGAAAGTGTAGAGGTTTCAGTAGAATTGTTAACTTATAAAAAAGATGATGATATTACTATCTATTATCATGGGGAATCAATTCCTTATGAAATACAAGACAATACCCTTATATTCTATGCTATTACGAATGGAAACTATAAAATTGATATTAATAAAGAAGAAAAAAATGTTTCCATAACTAGCATCGATCCCTTTGTTCCAATAATAGAAGAAGTAAGAATCTACAAAGATTATATACAATTATTTGTACAAGATGAATACAACAGAATTGACTATAAAAAATCTTATATAGTATGGAATAACCAAGAATATTCTATAACTAAAGATTTAAAAATAAATGGACAATTCAGTGGTGAAATAGATATTGTTTTAATCGATATTAATAGCCTAGTGATAGAATACGATTTATCAATACCACCCCACAATTAAACATATGAGGAGAAGAAAATGAAAAAAATAAAAATATTATCAATGCTTGTTTTATCATTAACAATGTTAACTGGCATAATGACAACTACTAATATATATGTAGCAACAGATCCTAGTGCAGCTCCAAGCGATTGGGCCTTTAGCGCTGATAGTGTCCCATTACATGATGCAATACTTGTGAAATACCCAGCAATTGATACAAATGTTGATGGATATATTTCTAAAACAGAAGCTTCTAGTTGGACAGGAACTACTATATCCCTTAATAATCAAGGTATTACTGGAACATTAAGTGGTATAGAAAATTTTATCAATATAACAATTTTACAATTACATACGAATCAATTAGAAGGATCTATACCGCTAAATATTGGGAATATGACAAACTTAGTAAGCCTATATTTACATACGAATCAATTATCGGGAACGATTCCTGCTTCTATAACAAGTTTATCAAATTTGAACTTATTATATTTAAGTGTTAATCAATTAAGTGGTTCCATTCCTAGTGATATAGGTGATTTAAATGCGACTAAAATTTATATTCAAGACAATCAATTAAGTGGTTCCATTCCTACTTCAATAGGATCAAACACTAATTTGACACATCTAAACTTAGCTAGAAATAACTTTACAGGAAATATACCTTCAGAAATTGGTAATCTTACAAATTTAGTTCAACTTTCACTAGCAGGTAATAATTTGGATGGAGATCTTCCAGAATCAATATATGATTTACCTGTCCTTAATTATCTAAATGTATCAGAGAATACAAATTTAACAGGAAATCCAGTTGAGGGATTTAAAGATCATAATAATTTACAAAATTTATATGTAAATGAAACAAATTTGATTCAAGCTAAACCAGATATTCCATCATTAGTTACATTTGTGAATGATAATTTAGCTGAACAATTATTAAACACTGCACAAGATGGTCCGGTTGATGGGTTAACGCAAGAACAGATTAATAAAGCACAAGA
>JBKEBJ010000201.1:0-3183 GCA_047973105.1 Coprobacillaceae bacterium
AACATTCTTTTTAAATTCTTGATATGTCTCTTTACTAATTATATCTTGTTGTAATGCACTAGTTATTTGAATATGATAACCCAGTTTCACACGTTGTTTACCAATCAAACACCATTCCGAAGCGCTTTTATAATCTAATAATAGATGATGTTCCGCTTGTAGTAATAAGCATCTATCATTTTCTAATCTTCTTTTTATATTAAACAAAGTATTGCACTCTGAATAAAAAACATATAAGAAAAAACGTATATTTATTTCTTCTCCTCCAAATTTGACAATACTTCCTTTTTCTATAGAACAATGATATGTTTCCATTATTTTCGAAACATGGTCAATTGTTCTATACATTGTAATCTTAGAGGCATATAGATATTCTGCCCATTCTTCCACACTCATTTCCATTCCTTGGAACAGACCATCAATTAAACGAAAGCTTAATGTATTCATAGCCAATATTGAAATAGTATGTTCAATAGAATTACTATGATCCCAAATTAGCTTTATACCACCACGTTTAAATCTTTCAATATGTAAAACATCTTTCAATTCTTGTTCGATAAAACGTAAATCATTTGTTATTGACCTTGAAGATACACCAATTGTTTCTGCTAATTCTTGAATTGTTATAACTTCATTTTTTGATAATATTGTTAACAATTCAATTTCTCGTTTTGTTTTATTATCACGAATCAATGAAAAAAATAATTGATTCATAGACTTCACTCCTCTCATTCTCTTTCTCATTTCTACTACATTTTATCATTTACTCTCACGAATATCCATATTTTCGATAATTTCCCTACTAATTATTATATATAAGAAAAAACAAACAATAAAATTATTGCTTGTTTTATAATACATTAATTATCTTTTTCACTCTGTAAATCAATAATTGGGCTGCCTTTAATAAAATCTGTATAATATATCAATGTTTCCTTATTCTTTCCATAGTCTTTCATTATATTTAAGAATTCTATTTTATCAAAAATAATAAAGTCAATGTATGAATTTTCTCTACCAGTAGCACCACCAATAATGGTAGCAATACCTGTCGTTTCTAACAACTGTATTAAGTCATCTTCGATATCCGTTCGATATTGCAATACTGTTTCGCTATTTAAGAATGTATTATCATAGAAAATATACCCATAATATACACCATCATTTTGAACATTTTCAATATCTTCGTATTCTTCTTGTAGATAGTCATTTAATAATCTTATAACCCTTGTAAAACCAATAAATATATCTTCTCGAAGATCACAATTTTCTTCTCTAGGGGTCATTTGGTATCCCGTATATAATTTATAGGGGTACTCTTTAATATCCCAATCTTCATCAACCATTACTTCATGTGTCCATTGTTTGATTTTAGTAACTTCTACCAAAGCACCATATTCCACACGATTTTCAGATAAAATATCAATAGCCCCAATATGTTGAATAACAAATAGTTCACCAAATATTGTATCTAGAAAAATAAATACTAAATTGTATCTAAGAGCATCTTCTAATGTTAATAAGTCTTGATTATATATTTGTAAATCAAATTTTTGTCTGTCTGTATCTGGCGTAATATAAATACTGGTATCTTTGATTATCATCTTAATTCCATACATGTCTAAAATAAAGTCTTCTTTTAATAATACAGCTGGTTTAGTATACGAAAATTGCCAATATTTACATACATTAGTTGGCGCGTTATTATACCAATAATATAATAATGGTAGTAATAGTACATTTCCTTCTGGAGTCAGTATTAATTCATATTTTTTTAAAGTTGAACTATAACCTACTTGAAAATAAGGATTTTGTAAGAATATTTTTAATACTGCACCTATCTTTTTCAGTTTTGTTTCAGAGTCTATATTATTATCAATCATTTCTCGAAATGATTCTTCAACTTTTTCAAATGTATTCCAGAATTCTTGCACATTATTTTTATATGACTTTTGCACTATGACGCCTCCTTTTCCCTATTATAAACCAAAATGAGGTTAGTGTATAGTTTGTTAAAGGTAGGCTCTTATATTTAGGATATAGTTATTTATCAATTGTGGGGATATAATCTGTACTTTTCTTATCAATATCATGAATGTACAAATTTGTTTCTTTTTTTATTACCCCAGATAATAATAGAATCGCTATTAAATTTGGTATCGCCATCAATGCATTTAAGGAATCAGCTAAAGCCCAAACAATATTCAAACTTAATAAAGGAGCAATGAATAAAATAAGTATATATAATATTCGATATAGTGTAAGTACTTTTTTACCAAATAAATACTCTGCGCATCGTTCACCATAATATGACCACCCCAAAATCGTTGAATACGCAAAAGCAATAATTCCAACAATTAGAATAAGCATTCCTACAGTAGGAATTTGAGAAAAAGCCATAGATGTCAGTTCTCCACCATCACTCATATTCGTAATCGCAATATCGGGATTTTTAAGAATATTAGAAACAAGTACAATGCCTGTCATTGCACACACTACTACAGTATCCCAAAATGTTCCAGTAGCTGAAACTAAAGCTTGACGAACTGGGTTTCTAGTTTGCGCTGCTGCAGCTACAATTGGTGCTGAACCCATTCCTGATTCATTAGAAAACAATCCTCTCGCTATACCATATCGACAAGCTAGCATCAAACCACTTCCAACAAGGCCTCCTGCTGCTGCTCCTTTTGTGAACGCCATTGTTATAATTACTTTCAAGGCCGGTAAGATATAATCATAATTATAAGTTAAAACAATGATACATCCAATAATATAAAAAAGTGCCATAAAGGGTACTAATGTTTCACAAATGGATGCTACTTTTTTTACCCCACCAAATATGACAATAGCCGTAAGAATGGAACATATTGTTCCTATAATCCATGGGTCTATTCCTAAATTAGTTTGGCATACTTTTGCGATAGCATTAACTTGTACACCACATCCAATACCAAAAGAAGCTAAAGTAGCGAAAATAGCGAATAAAATCACTAACCATTTACTATGCAATCCTCTTTCTAAAGCATACATCGCTCCACCCAACATTCTTCCATCTTTTGTTTGGACACGATATTTTACTGCAATCAATGATTCTGCATATTTAGTTGCCATTCCAAACACACCAGTTAACCAGCACCAGAAGACAGCTCCTGGGCCACCTAAGACGATTGCTGTTCCTACACC
>JBKEBJ010000145.1:0-6998 GCA_047973105.1 Coprobacillaceae bacterium
TGGTATCCAAAGACTATCCGGAGGCTTTAAAGCATATTAACTGTCCACCATTTGTTTTATATTATTATGGTGATTTAGAATATGTAAAGAATAAGAATATAGGAGTTATAGGAATGCGAATTCCTAGTCCATATGGAATTAGTGCAACTGAAAAACTAACATTAGATTTAGTTAAACATAACTATACAATAGTTAGTGGTATGGCATTAGGGGTTGATAGTATTGCGCATCAAAGTGCGATAGAGAATAATGGTAAAACAATTGCAGTATTAGGAAGTGGAATAGATTATTGTTATCCAAAAAGAAATAACAAGATATATCAAGCATTAAAAGAAAATCATTTGATTATTAGTGAGTATCCAGGAATGGTTATCCCTTCACCTACAAGTTTTCCAAAAAGAAATCGAATCATTGCTGGACTTAGTGAATCTGTCCTAGTTACAGAAGCAATGTTAAAAAGTGGAACAATGATTACAGTAGGGCATGCGTTAGAACAAGGGAAAGAAATATTTTGTGTTCCAGGAAGAATTACAGATTATTTAGGATGTAATTATTTAATCCAGCAAGGAGCTAAATTAACTAATAAAATAGAAGATATTTTAGAAGGATAAGCAAATATAGTTGACAAATTGAAAAAAAACAATAATAATAGATTTTACTGAACAGGAGGCAATTATCATGAGTAAAAAATTAGTAATTGTGGAATCACCTTCCAAATCAAAAACAATAGAAAAATACTTAGGCAGCGATTATACAGTGACTTCCTCTAAAGGTCATATTCGTGATTTAGCTACTTCTGGAAAAGAAGGGCTAGGTGTAGATGTTGAAAATCAATTTACGCCTAAATATGTTGTTTCTAAAGAGAAAAAGGATGTAGTGAAAGAATTAAAATCTTTAGTTAAAGATGCTAGTGAAGTATATTTAGCGACTGACCCGGATCGTGAGGGAGAAGCTATTTCATGGCATTTAGCACAAGTGTTAGATGTTGACATGGATATTGAAAATCGTGTTGTTTTTAATGAGGTTACTAAAGATGCGGTAACTAAAGCATTAGAAAACCCACGTAAAATAGATCAAAATTTAGTTAAATCTCAAGAAACAAGAAGAGTACTAGATAGAATTATTGGATTTAAATTATCTAAATTGTTACAAAAGAAAATCAAATCTAAATCTGCAGGACGTGTACAATCAGTAGCTTTACGACTTATTGTAGAAAAAGAAAGAGAAATTAGTGCTTTCGTTCCAGAAGAGTATTGGAAAGTAAAAGCAGATTTTGAAAAAGATGATATTGAATTTTCTGCAGAATTAGCGAAATATAAGAATAAGAAAATTGAAATCACGAATGAAGAACAAGCATTAGAAGTATACACTGCTTTACAAAAAGAGTTTGTTATAAATGAAGTTAAAAAGTCGTTAAAGAAAAGACAATCAAAACCACCATTTATTACTTCTACTCTGCAACAAGAGGCTTCTTCAAAATTAGGATTTAAAGCTCGTAGAACAATGTCAATAGCACAACGTTTATACGAAGGAATTAAACTAGAAAACGAAACAGTTGGTTTAATTACATATATGAGAACTGACTCAGTTCGTTTATCTGATGGATTTGTTGAAGATGCAAGTAAGTATATTAAAGATAAATATGGTAATGACTATCTTGGTGCTAGAAAAGTTGGAAAGAAAAAAGAAAATGTTCAAGATGCTCATGAAGGGATTCGTCCAACTAGCATAATGCGTACACCTGAAAGTTTAAAAGAACATTTAAAACCTGAAGAATTAAAATTATATTCTTTAATTTATGCACGTGCATTGGCTTCGTTAATGGCACCAGCACAATTTAATGCAACATCAATTTCTTTATTAAATAATGAGTATGAATTTAAGACATCAGGATCTGTTATTAAATTTGATGGGTATTTGCGTGTATACAGTTCTTATGAAAAACAAAATGATGAATTGTTACCAGAATTAGCTAAGGAAGAAATATTAATTAGTAAAACGATTGAAAAAACACAACATTTTACTAAACCACCTGCTCGTTATTCAGAAGCAAAGTTAATTAAAACAATGGAAGAATTAGGTATCGGCAGACCTAGTACGTATGCAAGTATTATTGATACAATTCAAACACGTAACTATGTTGTTTTAGAAGATAAAGCATTTAAACCAACTGAGGATGGTGTTTTAACAAGTGATCGTTTAACAGAATATTTCAATGATATTATTAATGTTGAATATACTGCTAGCATGGAACAAGAGTTAGATGAAATTGCTGAAGGTGAAGATGATTATGTTCATGCATTACAGACTTTTGTAGATAAATTCCAACCATTATTGGATAACGCATATGATAAAATGGAAGTAATTGCTCCTAAAAAAACTGGTGAGAAGTGTCCAGAATGTGGTCACGATTTAGTAGAACGTAAAGGGCGATATGGGGTATTTGTTGCGTGTGGTAATTACCCAGAATGTAAATATATCAAAAAAGAGCCAGTTGAAATAGAGTATACTGGTGAAGATTGTCCTAAGTGTGGTAGTAAAATGATTTTTAAAACAGGACGTTATGGGAAATTTGAAGCATGTTCAAATTATCCAGAATGTAAACACATAAAAGGAAGTAAGAAGGCTGAACCAAAAATGACAGATGAGAAATGTCCGAATTGTGGAAAGCCAATTGTAATTAAACAAGGTCGTTGGGGAGAGTTCAAAACTTGTTCTGACTATCCTAAATGTAAAACGATTATAAAAGAAAAGAAAGAAAAAGCAGAATAGAGGAAAGGCTAGATTCTAGTAATCTAGCTTTATTTTTGTTACAATAGAGATGGTGATAAAATGAAAGAAATAGTAAATGTAATAGGTGCTGGATTAGCAGGCGTTGAAGCAACAAATCAATTAATAAAAAAAGGATACGCTGTACGACTTTATGAAATGCGTCCTAAAAAGATGACACCAGCACATCATAGTGAAGATTTTGCAGAATTAGTCTGTTCTAATTCTTTACGTGCAGATGGATTGACAAATGCTGTAGGAGTTTTGAAAAATGAAATTGAGATGCTAGATAGTATAATAATTAAGTTTGCAAGAGAACATAGTGTTCCTGCAGGTGGAGCTTTGGCTGTGGATAGGGATAACTTTTCTAAGGCGATAACGAAATACATAAAGAATCATCCATTAGTAGAAGTGATAGAAGAAGAGGTTACTAAAATACCAGAAGGTCCAACTATCATTGCATCAGGTCCGTTAACTAGTGATACACTTTCTAAAGAAATCGCAAGTATGTTAGGAGAAGAATATTTTTATTTCTTTGATGCTGCTGCACCTATCGTAACTAAAGAAAGTATTGATTTTTCTGTAGCGTACTACAAATCACGTTACGATAAAGGAGAAAATGAATATATAAATTGTCCTATGAATGAAGAAGAGTTCGATGCATTTTATGAGGAGCTTATAAATGCAGAAGTAGTAAAACCGAAAGATTTCGAAGAAAAGTTTTTCGAAGGATGTATGCCTTTTGAAGAGATGGCTAGAAGAGGAAAACAAACTCTATTATTTGGACCAATGAAACCTGTTGGATTAACAACTCCTGATGGAGTTCGTCCACATGCAGTGGTACAGTTACGCCAAGATAATGTTCAAGCAAGTTTATATAATATTGTCGGATTTCAAACCCATTTAACGTGGCCAGAACAAAAGCGCATTATTCAAATGATTCCAGGATTAGAAAATGTAAATTTTGTTCGTTATGGAGTTATGCATCGTAATAGTTTTATCTGTTCACCTAAATTTCTAAAGCCAACATATCAATGGAAACAAAGAGCTGACTTATTCTTTGCGGGACAGATTACTGGTGTTGAAGGATATGTAGAATCTGCGCAAAGTGGTATGGTCGCGGGGATTAACATGGTTCGATATTTAGAGAAGAAAGAACCAATTGTATTTCCAACTGAAACAGTAATGGGAGCATTGTCTAATTATATTGTAAATGCTTCTGAAATTGATTTTCAACCTATGAAAGCTAACTTTGGAATTTTACCAGACTTAGCCACTAGAGTTAAAAAGAAAGAAAGAAAAGAAGCTTATGCAAAGCGCGCTGTTGAAATAATGACTCCTTTTGTACAAGAAAATGAGCTTGATTAAACAAGAAGAAAGATTTTTAGAATACTTGCAGTATCAAAAAGATTATTCTGAACATACAATAGCTTCTTATAAAAGAGAAATTGATCATTTTTTAGATTTCTTGAGAATAGAGGAAATCACCTCTTATCAAGAAGTAACCTATAGAATGTTAAGAGGATACATGACTATTCTATATGAGGCAGACTTATCTAAAAGAAGTATCAATCATAAAGTTAGTGCGTTGCGTTCTTTTTACAATTATTTGCTAAAACAAGAAATCGTTGATGACAATCCCTTTATACTATTAGATTCTCAAAAAGTAGCAAAGAAAAATCCAGATTTCTTATTTGTTGAAGAAATGATGGCACTATTAGATAGTATAAAAGCCGATACAGACTTAGGAATTCGTAATAGAGCTATGTTGGAATTAATGTATGCTTCTGGACTTCGATGTTCAGAAGTGGTAAATCTGAAGGTTACGGATATTGATTATCATCGACAAGTATTATTAATTCATGGTAAAGGTGGTAAAGATCGCTATGTTCCATATCATGATTATGCTAAAGAAGTATTAGAGGAATATTTAGATAGTGCTCGCTATGCGTTGATGACAAATGCTAAAGAAGAACATACGTATGTATTTGTTAATGCGCGTGGAAATAAGATGACAAATCGTGGTATACAAAATATTGTTGATCGTATTTGTCAAGAGTATGATCCAACTAAAAAAATTCATCCTCATACATTCCGACATTCATTTGCGACACATTTGTTAAATGCTGGAGCAGATTTACGTACAGTACAAGAGCTATTAGGACATGCAAATTTATCAACAACTCAAATATATACACATATCAGTGATGATCACTTAAAACAAGTATATCAAAACGCCCATCCAAGAAATCAAGGATAGGCTTTTTTTGTTGTTCTAATGCAAAAAATCACTTGTATAAAATGAAATATTATGATATCATATATCAGGTATGAAAAAATACACACATTATGGATTCATGTATCTAGTGCCCATTGGGTGATACGTGTTAGAAGTAGTGGAGGAGAAAAACAAAAGGAGGAAGTTACAATGTCAGTAATTTCAATGAAAAAATTATTAGAAGTAGGTGTTCATTTTGGACATCAAACAAAAAGATGGAATCCAAAAATGGCTCCATATATTTTCACTTCTAGAAACGGGATTTACATTATTGATTTACAAAAATCATCTAAAAAAATTGATGAAGCTTATAAAGCAATGAATGAAATCGCAGCTAAAGGTGGAAAAACTTTATTCGTAGGAACTAAAAAACAAGCACAAGAAGCGATTAAAGAAGAAGCAATTCGTTCTGGGAGTTTCTTTGTAAACTCAAGATGGTTAGGTGGAACATTAACAAACTTTAAAACTATCCAAAAGAGAATTAGAAGATTAAAAGAATTAGAAAAAATGGATGAAGATGGAACTTTAGATTTATTCACTAAAAAAGAAGCAATCTTACTTAGAAAAGAAATGGCTAAGTTAGATAAAAACTTAGGTGGTATCAAAGAAATGAGAAGATTACCACAAGCTTTATTTGTAGTAGATCCTAAAGCTGAGCATAATGCAGTTGCAGAAGCAAAAATCTTAGGTATCCCAGTATTTGGTATTGTTGATACTAACTGTGATCCTGATGAAGTAGATCATGTAATCCCAGCAAATGACGATGCTATTAGAGCTGTAAAATTAATCGTTGCTGCTATGGCAGATGCTATTTGTGAAGCAAAAGCTGAACCATTAACAGTAGCATATGTTAAAGATGAAGATGATAAAGAAGTAACAATGAATGATGCTGTTACATCTGTAGAAAATAGTGCTCAAAGAAGAAATAGAGGACCAAGAAATAAGAATGCTAGAGGTGGAGATTATAATAGAAGACCTAATCCAGCAAGAAATAACCCTACAAAAGAAACTAGAACAGCTAGAACTGAAGACAAATAATTCTGTTAAAACAGATAAGTAAGGGAAAGCTTAGGCTTTTCCTTTTTTAATAAAAGCAAAGGAGAAATTAAAAATGGCAATTAGTGCAAGTTTAGTAAAAGAATTACGTCAAAAAACAGGTGCTGGAATGATGGATTGTAAAAAAGCACTTGAAGAAACTAACGGAGACTTAGAAAAAGCTTTCGATTGGTTAAGAGAAAAAGGTATTGCAAAAGCAGCTAAAAAGGCAGACCGTATTGCGGCTGAAGGATTAACTGCATTTGTAGTTGAAGGAAATACAGCAGCAATCGTTGAAGTTAACTCAGAAACAGATTTCGTAGCAAAAAATGAACAATTCCAAGAATTAGTAGCTTCTGTATGTAAAGCAGTTGTAACAAATAAACCTGCTACATTAGAAGATGCTTTAAAAATGGATATGAATGGAAAAGACTTAGAAACAGTTATCGCTGAAGCTAGTGGTACTATTGGAGAAAAATTAAGTTTTAGAAGATTCGAAGTATTAACTAAAGAAGATGGGCAAACATTTGGCGCATATTCACATATGGGTGGAAAAATGTCAGCTATCGTATCTGTAAATGGTGCTAGTGAAGATGTTGCTAGAGATGTAGCAATGCATGTTGCTGCACAAGCTCCTAAATATATTGATAGAACAGCTATTCCTCAAGAAGTATTAGATAGAGAATTAGATGTATTAAAATCACAAGCGTTAGAAGAAAATGCAAGTAGCGCAAAACCTAAACCAGAACAAATCGTTGAAAAAATGGTACAAGGTCGTTTAAACAAAAACTTAAAAGAAATGTGTTTAGTTGATCAAGAGTTTATTAAGAACCCAGATCAAACAGTTGCTCAATTCTTAGGTGGTGGAAACGTTATAGCGATGGCTAGATTCCAAGTTGGAGAAGGTATCGAAAAA
>JBKEBJ010000165.1:0-3864 GCA_047973105.1 Coprobacillaceae bacterium
CTTTAATTCATTATCTTCAACTACTAAAGCATCACCAGTAATCAATGTTCTGCTATCTTCTACATACACTGAAATATGGCCTTTAACATGCCCAAATGTTTCAATGATTTCTACCTTAGTATCAAACGGGATAATATCTCCATCACCAATGATATTATCTACTGTAACATTTTCAACTTTTTCTAATATTTTTATAAAACTCAATCCTAAATCTTTCTCCTGATCAGGCAGATTTTTTTGCATCTCTTTAGCCTGCTGTAATCTAAATGGTTCTGTTGTTCCTTCTAGATATGGTTTTTCATTTGCACTGGCATATATCTCTATATCAGGATATTCTCTTTTAAGATTAGCTAGATTCGCAATGTGATCATGATCGTGATGAGTAACAATTATTCTTCTTAGTTTCTCAATTTCCAAATCATTTTTCTTCAACTCTTCTTTTAATTTCTCCAATGAACCTATAAAACCACAATCAACTAAAATAAGCTGAGAGTCATCAACTAGGGCAACAGGATGAACAACCATATTTTCAGTATTAGTATTCTGTTCTAACGTTAAAACTACTAAATGGTACATTTTATCACTCCTTTGTTGTCACTACATTATAACATATTATAAAAACAAATAAAGAATAGTACTCAAAAAAAGATTGACTTATCAAACAATGTATTGTATTATTGTATTAGTTGATTAATACAATTAGGAGGTGTTGATATGACATGGAATTTTGAAAATGATAGACCCATATATTTACAGATAATGGATGAGCTTATCATAAAAATTGTTTCAGGTGAATATGAACCAGGACAGAAAATTCCTCCTGTAAGAGAACTGGCAACACAAATAAAAGTAAACCCCAATACATTACAACGTGCTTTTAGCGAATTAGAATCACTTAATATCATTAAGGCACAAAGAACAAGTGGTCGCTTTGTTACTAATGATACTTCATTAATTGCTCACTTAAAAAATAAACTGGCTTTACAAAAAGTTGAGAATTTCTTTGATGAAATGAGACAATTAGGATTTAATAATATCAAAACTCTTGAATACATTAATTCGTTAAGAAAGGATGACAAATAATATGACATTAGTTAAATGTACAAACTTAAATAAAAGCTTTGATAGGATTGAAGCTTTAAAAAACATTAATCTTGAACTTACCAGTGGTAAGATAATTGGTTTGTTGGGAGCTAATGGTAGTGGTAAAACAACACTATTAAAATTAATAAATGATTTAATTAAACCATCTTCAGGAGAAGTAATAATTAACAATACTAAACCAGGAATTGAAAGTAAGAAAATAATTTCTTATCTACCTGAAAGAACCTATCTTGATTTAGAGATGAAAGCTGATGAAGCAATAGAGTATTTTAATGACTTTTACAATGATTTTGATCGTGATAAAGCCTATCGAATGTTAAGTGAAATGCAGATAACCACTGATGTGAAAATGAAAACATTATCAAAAGGTACTAAAGAAAAAATACAATTAGCTTTAGTAATGTCTCGTAAAGCTGACCTATATGTTTTAGATGAACCTATTGGTGGTGTTGATCCAGCTGGTCGTGATTTCATTATTGAAACTATTTTAAATAATTTTAATGAAGATGCAACACTATTGATTTCTACTCACTTAATAGCAGATATTGAAGCAATTTTAGATGAAATAATCTTTATCGACAAAGGTTCCATTGTTTTACATGAAAATGCTGAAGAACTTAGATATTCAAGAAAAATGTCAATCGATTCTATTTTTAGGGAGGAATTCAAATGTTAATGAAATTATTTAAATATGATATTAAATATTTAATGAGAAATATTAGTGTCTTTTATCTTTTTACAATTATTAGTGCTGTTATTTATGCACTTATTCACAGTATAAAAAATTCTTTTACCATATTTGCAATCATTGAGCCATTATTTGCAGTATTTCTATTCATACTTTTATTAGGAACTATCTTGTATTCATTTTATTTGGGAATTAAAAGATTTTATCAGAATACCTTAAAAGATGAAGGTTATCTAACTAATACTTTACCAGTTAAAAAGAGCACAATTGTTCTTGCGAGATTACTTGCGAATACTCTAACAATGATTTGTACAACAGCCGTATGTATCATAATCGCTTTTCTGATTGATTATGAGTCATTTGATTTATCTAGTCTAGGAAACGAGGTTGTGCCCGGATTGAACGGGTATGCGTTTCTTATTATCATTATTTTTATACTTATTAGCCAGTTTGCTACTTACGCGACTTCTTTCTACAGTGCTTTAAGTCTTGGTAATAAACACAACAGCAATAAAATCATCTGGAGTATTATTTATGGAATAGGTATTTATATAGCTATGCAGACAATATCAATAATCACTATTGTTATCTATGCCTTATTAATGAGTTCAGGCAATGCAGACTTTGCTGTATACTTAACCGAAAGTGGAACTTCTCAATCAACTATAATCCTGCAGTTACTGACAATTGCCTTTACATTAAATATCATTTATACAGTAATAAATTTCTTTATTACAACATATACTTTAAAAAACAAATTAAATTTAGAATAGCTTTACAAATTAAAATTTGTATATTAAAAACATCCTATGTAAAAAGAAAATATTTTAGATACATTATCATTAAAAAGGTTTAGGAAAATCCTATAAGTAGTTTTCCTGACCTTCTTTTTATTTTTTAATTAATCTTGTTAACACTGCACTTCATATAGGAATCATTAGATAAGTGTCTATTTTTTTTAACTCTTAATATATGTATCCATTATCCTTACTCCAAAAACATACATTTCCATATTTTTACAAAATAATAAAATAATTAACTATATATATAATAATAAGAAATAGCTTTTCTCTGAATTAGCTATGTGATATAGTTATTATAATAAAAGCTAATTATCCTAATATGCGTGATATTCTTTATGATTAAGGGAGAGAGTCCACATGATATCAAATACTTTTTTAATCTTTGCCAAAGCTGCTGAATCTGAGAATTTTAATTATGCTGCAAAAACACTTAACCTCACACCATCAGCAATTTCACATGCTATCTCTAAACTTGAATATGAATTAGGTTTAACTCTATTTATTAGAAATAAAAAAGGAGTTATGCTAACAATAGAAGGTAAAGAACTATTACCTTATGCCAAAAAAATAATTGAACAAGCAGAAGAGCTAGTACAAAAAGCATCACAACTAACAGGACTAATGAGCGGTACCGTTAGAATTGGTACTTTTAGTAGTGTTTGTAAAACATTGTTACCTGAAATAATCACAAAATTTACAAGTGATTTTCCTAATGTGAAAATAATTGTTAAACAAGGTGGTTATGCGGATGTACATAACTGGATTGAAAGCGGTGAAGTTGATTTAGGCTTTCTTCCTAAAATTCATTGTTCTCTTTTTAATTGCGAGTTTCTTTTTAAAGATGAATTAGTATGTGTTTTACCAAAAAATTTAGTATCAAAACATAAAAATTATATTACTTTTGATGAAGTAAAAGATTTAGAATTAATTAGACAGCCAAATGAAAATAGTATTGAAGAAAAGTTTATTCAATTTAAAAAGACAAATGAATATGGTTCAACCTTTATTCTTGAAGATGATTTATCTTTACTGGCTATTGTTGAAACAGGCATCGGTTTTTGTATTGCTCCTGATTTAGCAATTAGTGGACATCATCGAAATGTTTCTATCAAGCATTTTAAACCAAAAGAATATCGTGAAATCTATTTAGCTTGGCAGAAGAATAAAATTGTCTTGCCACTAACAAAAAAAATGAAGAAATACATAATTGAATATACTAGTAAAATCTAAAAAAGCATTGTAGCTAACTACAAATGCTTTTTTATTTTA
>JBKEBJ010000186.1:0-14639 GCA_047973105.1 Coprobacillaceae bacterium
AAAATAGAATGGAAAAGCGTAGATAAAGCGACTAGTTATGATATATATCGTGCTAGAAGTGCTTATGACATAGAAGGGTATCAATTAATTGGTGAAACTATTGAGAGTACTAGTTATATTGATACAACAATAAATGAAGGAAAATATAACAATTATTATAAAGTGATAGCAGTAAATGAAAATGGTGAATCTGATATTTCAGATGAATATACATCATTAGAAACAGAATTATTTGGAGAAAATATGATTTTCTTTGCGGAAACAGATGACACTACTAAGATTGATGAAGTTGTAGCTGAAATCTTTACAAGACAAAATGATTGTGCTACAGATGCACAATTTAATGAAAATCGATACGCTATTAATTTTAAAGCTGGTGATTATACAAATACAAAACCAATGGGGTTAGGCTTCTATACTCATATTGGTGGTCTAGGAAAAACACCATATGATGTTAAGTTAAATAACATTGAAATACCAGCATATTTAGATGGTGTAGAAGGACAGACACAATATAATAATGCAACATGTAATTTCTGGCGTTCAACAGAGAATGTTTCAATAATCGCTACAGGAGATAATAGTTCTAATTTTGGATCATGGCGAGCTGGACAATTCAATTGGGCTGTAGCGCAAGCAGCACCACTTAGAAGAATTTATTCCGAACGTGTAGCGAGTTATGATTGGAATTATGGTTGGGCCAGTGGTGGATATACTGCCGATAGTTTAATTACTGGTAGCGATGGAGAAGGTAATAGTGCTGGAACACATTCTGGTCAACAATATTTCACAAGGAATTCAAAGATTACAGGAAATGCTTTTGGAACAACTTTAAATAACTTCTTCTTAGGAGTAGATGCACCAAATTTACCAAATGCTAATACTGGTACAGAATTGTTAAATGGTAATGGGTATTCTAACTGGGCTATTCCAACAAATGATGGCGGTCAACAAGTATTCACAAATGTTGAAAGTACACCAATTATAAGGGAAAAACCATTCTTATTCTTAGATGATGATGGAGAATATAAAGTCTTTGTTCCAGCTTTACAAGCTGATAGAGTGGGAACAAGTTGGTCAGAGAATGATATGGGAGAGGGTGAAATTCTTTCTATTGAAGAGTTTTATGTCGCTAAAGAAGGCGATAGTGCCTCAACAATCAATAAACAATTAGATGATGGACAACATATTTTCTTCACACCAGGCGTATATCACGCAGAAGAAGTAATTGAAGTAAACAAACCAAATACAATTTTATTAGGAACAGGAATGGCATCTATTATTCCAGACAATGAAGATGCTGCTATGCGTGTGGCTGATAAAGAAGGTATTACTATTGCTAGTCTTATATTTGATGCTGGTATGCATTCTAAATATTTATTACAAGTAGGAATAGAAGGAGAACATGTAGATCATTCTAATAACCCAACATTGCTCGCAGATTTATTTTTTAGAGTTGGTGGGACAACAAGTGAATTAACAAAAGCAGACGATGCTTTAGAAATTAATAGTGATGATGTTATTGGGGACCATTTCTGGATTTGGCGTGCTGATCATGGGGCAGGTGTTGCATGGAATGGTAATGAATCAAAACATGGATTAATTGTTAATGGTGATAATGTGACATGTTATGCTTTATTTAATGAACATTTTCAAGAATACAATACGTTATGGAATGGTGAAAATGGTGCTACTTATTTCTATCAAAATGAAACGGCATATGATCCAATTAGTCAAGAAGCATGGATGACACATGAAGGGACAACAAATGGTTATTCTTCATATAAAGTAGCGAATAAGGTGGATAGTCACTATGCAGTTGGATTAGGAATTTATAATGTGTTTATTTTTACAGGACCAACATACGATTCATCAGAAGTTCAAATTCAATTAGATAACGCTATTGAAGTTCCAAATAAGGAAGGAGTTATCATTGAGAATGCTTGTATTCAAACCTTTGCGAAAGATGAAGGTGTATTACAAAAAATCAACCATATAATTAATGGTTGTGGTGAAAGTGTAAGTAGTGGTATCGATAAAGATACAGGAGAAAAAGGTGAGGGGTGGTCACGCAAATTCATTTTAAGTTATCAAAATGGTCAATGTATTAGAGGTTTTAATGGAGAAATTATTGAAGAAGGAATACAACCAATGAATGAATCTGGAGATGTTGATTTATCAGGTTTAGAAAATGTCTATTATAGTGTTGTGGAAAAAGGAGAGGCTACATTTAGTCGTTTAAATGTAGAAACAGAGTATAAAATAAATCAATTAGATTATACAGAAGCATCATGGCTAGCACTAATGGAAGTATTAGAAGAAGCAAGGGTAATCCTAGAAGAAAAAGGAGAGTCTTGGGCTAATCAAGCAGAAGTAGATGCGATGGAAACTAAGCTGACTTCAACAATAGAAGATTTAAAATCAACATGTGATGTGACAAAGTTAAATGCCTTATATATAGCTAATAAAGATAAAGAAATATCAAAATATACTAAAGAATCACAAGATGTATTTACAACTGCTTTAGAGGATGCAAAAGAAATCTTGTCAACACGTAATCAAACACAAAAAGAAGTAGATGGAGTATATCAAGCATTAGAAGATGCAATCAATGGTTTAAAGGAAAAAGATACAGATGCTAATGTAGAGACACCAAATACAGATGATTCAAATCCAGCAGGAAACACAACTACAGGTGGTTCAAAACAACCTGCAGGAAATTCTACAAGTACAGATAAAGGTGTAAAAACAGGAGATACTACAAATATGGAATTTATGAGTTTCTTAAGTTTAGTAGCAGTAGGGGCATTTATTGCTCTAAGACGTAAAGATGAAGGTATTTAAGATAGTAGTAGCACTATTTAGTGCTACTCTCCTCTTTACGCCAATGAAGGTACAGGGGAATGAAAATAATGTTTATGAAACTTGGAAACAAGAAACTATTATATCACCAGATAAAGGAAAAGTAGTAGCAGCAGGAGAAATTGTAATTACCTTTTCACCCCTTATAGATGATACGATTATTATTGATTATTATGATGTGTATTTAGATGGTGTATATAATAATACTATTGAAGCATCTAAAGATATAGAATTAACCAGTACTGTATATACAACAGAAGTCCAAGCCCATACTATACAAGTTGTGGCTATTAGTGATGAATATAAATTACATAGTAATATTAGAACCTTTGGTGTATCTAAAAAAGGTATTGGTGTAGATAAAAATAAACAAATGCAAGATATGCATTTGTCTTGGTATTATAATTGGGATAAAAAACCTTCAAATACAATAACGAATCTAGAATATGTACCAATGATATGGAGCAATTATGAAGGGTCCATAGAATGGTTACAAACCAAAAGCAAAAACTATCATACTGTACTGGGATTTAATGAACCAGATTTAGTTGATCAAGCTAATATTGAACCACATATAGCTTCTATATACCAAGAACACTTTACAGCATCTAATTTACGTATTGGAGCTCCTGTAGTTTCTTATGATCCATCAAATAATGCTTGGTTTGATACGTATGTAAGGACAACTGATATGGATGATATTGATTTTATTCCTATGCATGTATATTATGATTGGGGTGGTGAAGGAATGGTTGATGCTTTTTTTAAGGCTATTGATGACACCTATGAAAAATACCAAAAACCAATATGGATTAGCGAATATGGACTTACAAATATCTGGTTATACGGACAAGAGAACACTTCTAATTTAGAACAAATAAAACAATATATGAAAGATACTATAAAAGGATTAGAAGAACGAGAATATGTTGAAAGATATGCATGGTTTTCTTACGGAATGATGATATAGGTGGTGGTGCAACAGCTCTCTTTGATTCAGAAACAGGAAATTTAACAGAACTAGGGGAATTGTATAAATCTCTTGGGAACCCTGATGTAATAGAAAGTGATGATGTGTATATTATTGATCAGGCATATTATAAAGATTTGGATAATACAATTCAAATAGCTAAAGATATAAAAACAAGTGATAATTATCATCTGTATATGGATGTCATTTCTTTTGAAGAAGTTTTACAAAAAGCAATAGAGATAGATAGAAATCTATTTATTATAGATCAAAATAAGATTCATTTAGTAAATGAAGATTTAAAAAATGAAATAGAAAATTTAGTGATGAAAGTAAATAAAGAAGTAGTGATAGATGACTTAAACAATAACGATATTGTAAATAGTAATAATTCTATTGTTAAAACAGGAGATTATTATTCTATACAACAGTATTTTATCTTAGGAGTAGTATCATTAAGATATATACTTAGATATAAAAAACAGTATGATTGATATGTATTAGAAATATTTTATAGTATATGTAAATTGTAACAATCTCTCCTAGTAGTTTACTAATTAGTACAATCTTTTTATTTACATATACATTATATATTTATAAGATACATTATTTTATAGAAATCCTCAATTCTTTGTTGTGAAACAATAAAGAATGAGGATATTTTTTGTTATTAGAACATAATTCTAATCTATATGATAAAAAATAATATAAATAAAAAAGAATCGACAAGATTCTACTAGTTCTAACAAATACAGTGTATTAAAATAAAGATAGAGAAAAGATTGTATAAGAAAGGAGGAAAAAGATGATATTTACTTATCAACAAATCGCTAGCTTGAATGATACAGAAATATCAATATACCAATATGTCATAAAACATATTGATGAAATACTACCTATTGGTGTCCGGGAATTCGCTATGTTAACCCATGTTTCTACAGCGACAGTATTACGTTTTTGTAGAAAAGTAGGATGTGAAGGCTATACAGAATTTAAATACCAGTTAAAAATGTTTATTGAAAAAGCAGAAGTTCCTAATTTGGATCATGAAATAGAGTCTATTCAAAGCTTTTTTAAATATTCTACAACATTAGAATTTCATCAAAAAATAAGAACGGTTTCTCAATATATTAAAGAAGCTAATAATATTTGTTTTATTGGTATTGGAACGAGTGGAACGCTTGGAGAATATGGGGCTAGATTCTTTTCCAATGTCGGATATTATAGTGTTAGTATTAAAGACCCATATTATCCAGTACCAACAAGTCGTAGTCAGGGAAATTTAATTATCACTTTATCAGAAAGTGGAGAAAATGAACAAGTGATTGATCAATTAAAAATGTATCAAAGTAAGAATTCTAAAATTGTTGCGATTACTAATACTTCGAACTCTACTATTAGTGAAATGGCAGATGTGACAATTCCTTATTATGTAAAAGAAATCCTATTGCCCCAAACATATAATATTACATCGCAAGTACCAGTTATTTATATATTGGAAAGAATTGCTCGTGAATTACAACGTGAAAATACTAGAGAAAAAGTAGTTTCTACATAATAAAAAACAGCGAATAAACGCTGTTTTTTTGTGGTTTGAAATTCGTATTATACATTTTCAAAATTAGAGTTATACAATATTATATAGTAATATCCAATATATCAATTGTTATTATATAGAATAAGTGTAGATAATTATCAGTCTTTGTAGTTTTGATATTTCTCTATTCTAAAGTAAATTTCTCTCCTCTATTATGAATAGTAATAATATTACTATACTTTGATAATGGAGGTTGTTGTAAGTATTCTTGCATACCCTTTAACTTAGTAAAGAAATGCATTGGAAGCACATATTTAGTATTGACATTCTGTAATATATAATCCATTCCCCATGGTGTAGCCTCTTTAAGACGAGGGTCTAATGGTGTCATCATTATCGTGAAGGGGATATCTTTTATTTTATTTATTTCTTGTTGGAATACTTCCTTTTGAAATTGATTATCCTGATTGGCTTCACCAATCCAGTGCCACCAATGTAAGTCACCTGCATGATATATATATTTGTCTTCAACATAGATAATAAAAGCAACACCTAAATCTGTTGATAATAATGTTTGAATTTCTATATCATCTACTTTACAAGATTTATTGGCTCCAATTTTAATACCTTTAGCGTCAACATCATCAGAAAGGATATATGTGATATGGGGATGATCAATATTGTAAATATCTGGATTATAATGGTCATGATGCTTATGTGATACAAAAACATATAGAGGTTTATCAGGATTGAATTTTGGTAGTTTTGTGCGGTAATAATCAAATAATAAGATATGTGTGTCTAGTTCAATAACAAAGCAACTATTAAAGATATATTGTACTTGCATAGGTTTCCTCCTTAATAAGAAAAGGGAGAATTACTCTCCCTCATAGTTATTAACATTATGAATAACAGTATCAACATCATCACATTCATTTAATAAACGTAATAATCTTTCAAATAATTCCATGTCTTCACCTTCTAAAGATACATAATCTTGTGCGAAAGTAGATATTTCTTCAACATCAAATTCAGCTGTTGGACAGGCTTCTTCAATAGCTGATTTCATTTTATATAAATCTTGTGGTTCACCAGTTAATTCAATACTTCCATCATCATGTGTTTCGATATCTTGAACATCTACTTCACCCATAATTAATGCTTCTAGTGTTTCTTCTTCATTTAATCCTTTAAATGTTAAAATAGAAACAGTGTCGTATAAATAAGAAACAGAACCCTCTGCTCCTAATTTAGATTTAGATTTAGTAAATGCTGGACGAACATAAGATATTGTACGATTTATATTATCTGTTAAACATTTAACAATAACAGTAGAACCACCAGGACCATATCCTTCAAATTGTAATTCATCATAGTTTTCTGTAGCACCACTTTTAACTTTATCAATAGCACGTTTAATAACGTCACCAGGAACTTGTTCTTTTTTTGCTTTTTCTATTAGTCTTCTAAGCGTAAGATTAGCATCGGGATCAGGACCACCGCTTTTCGCTGATAAATAGATTTCTTTCCCGTATCGAGAATATACTTTTGTCTTAGCTGCAGCAGTTTTAGCCATCGACGCTTTACGCACCTCATGTGCTCTACCCATAATAATTCCTCCTTAGTGTTTAAATACTTTACAATTATACTCTGATTATCTGATATTTTCAAGGAAATGTATAGTAACCATCAAATATTCAAGAAAATATATAATAAAAAATTGAAGATTTAGGATTGTAAAATTTTGGTTAATACAATACCTTAACTATTTAAAATATGATATAATGTAAAAATTGAGGTGAGTCTATGAAAACAGTAGTAATTATTGGTGCTGGAGCATCAGGTTTGGCATGTGCTAGTACCTTATCTAGAAGTAATCAAAATATTAAAATCATTCTTTTAGAACAGTTTACGCGAAGCGCTAAAAAACTATTGGCGACGGGAAATGGGAGATGCAATCTGTCAAACAAAAATATGACAATTCAGGCTTACAATACACAGGATAAAAGAATTGAAAAGATTTTACAAAACTTTGATGCAATAGAATACTTTAATGCGATTGGGTTACTAACAAGATATGATGGTGATTTACTGTACCCATATAGTAATCAAGCAGCTACAGTAAAGAAAGTATTACTAGACTCTTTAAGGAATGTTGAACATATGGAAGATTGTAAAGTACAAAATATAATAAAAAAACAATCAACATATATAATAGAAACAAATAAAAAAGACTATCAAGCAGATTATGTTGTATACGCTACAGGTAGTAAAGCAAATCGTTTGTCAGGTGAAGATAACCTACAAATCATGGAAAATCTAGGTTTAACAATAAATGAAGTATATCCAAGTTTAGTACAGTTACAAACAAAACCTGTGTTTCCTAAACTAAAAGGAGTACGAGTAAAGGCAAAAGTATCATTAGTACATAAAAAAGAAGTAATAGATACTAAAGAAGGTGAAGTATTATTCACAGATACAGGTGTTTCTGGTATTTGTGTTATGCAACTGAGTAGATGGTATCATCATTATAAAAAACCATTACATATTCATATTGATATGTTACCAACATATACCAAACAAGAAGTAGAAGAATTGTTTATACAAAGAAAGAAAAAATTTCATACTTCTTATTTAGAAGGAATATTTAATGAAAAATTAGCAGAGGTATTTAATAAACATCAGATTTCGCCAAAAGAGATGATTTTAGAAATAAAAGATACTAATGATTATACAAAAGCGCAAGTTATGAGTGGGGGAGTATCTTTAACAGAAGTAGATGAAAACTTAGAGTCCTTACAGTATCCAAATCTGTTTATTGTAGGTGAAGTACTAGATGTTGATGGTGATTGTGGAGGCTATAATTTACATTTTGCTTTTGCGTCAGGAAATCAAGTCGCAACTGTTATAGATAGTAAGGTGAGAGAAAATGTTACAGATTAATAATGTTAAGATACAGTTACACGAAACAGAATATGTTAAAAAGATATCACAGTTATTAAATATGCCTAAAGGTAGAATTCATAATGTAAAATTAGTTAAACAAGCTGTAGATGCTAGAAGAAAGAATCAAATACATTTTATTTGTTCTTTTACTTTTGAAGTAGATAAAGAAGAACAAATATTAAAAAGATATCCTAAACTGCAATTACAAAAGGTTATGCCTTATGAATATTTAAAGGGAACACCAGTAAATAAGAGTATTGTTGTTGTTGGAAGTGGTCCAGCAGGATTATTCTGTGCGTATCAATTAGTACGTAGCGGACAAAAGGTCACGATGATAGAAAGAGGAGAAAGTGTCCAGGAAAGACAAAATAGTATTGATGCTTTCTTTCAGGGTGAGGCATTAAATCCAGAAAGTAATATCCAGTTTGGAGAAGGTGGTGCTGGAACTTTTTCTGATGGTAAACTAACAACAGGTGTAAAAGATAAGAGAAAGCGCTTTGTGTTAGAGACTTTTGTAAAACATGGAGCTACAGAAGATATTTTATATAAAAATAAACCGCATGTAGGAACTGATTATTTACGTAATGTCGTTAAAAATATGAGAGAATATATTATTTCTAATGGTGGTAAAGTATTATTTAATACAAAGTTAAAGGATATAGTTATAAAAAACAATAAAATTAATACTATAATTGTAGAGACAAAAAGTGGTGAAGAAACAATCGCGGTAGATAAGTTAGTATTGGCGATAGGACATAGCGCTAGAGATACATATGAAATGTTATATGAACGTGGAGTACACCTAGAACAAAAACCATTCGCCGTTGGTTTACGTATTGAACATTTACAATCTTTTATAGATTCACAACAATATGGTAAATTTGCAGGTCATCCTAGGTTACCAACTGCCGATTATAAATTAGCAGTTAAAACCAGAACTGGACGAGGTGTCTACACCTTTTGTATGTGTCCAGGTGGTGAAGTTGTAAATGCGAGTAGTGAAGAACAACAACTAGTTGTAAATGGTATGTCTAATCATGCTCGTGATAAGGAGAATGCGAATAGTGCTATTTTAGTTACGGTTGATGGAAGTGATTTTAATTCTGATACACCTCTTGCTGGAATAGAATTTCAACGTAATCTGGAGAAGAAGGCATATATGTTAGGTGGAAATACAGGTACATTGCCTGTTCAAAGAGTAGAAGATTATTTAGAAGATACTCTTACATTAGAAATTGGTAATGTAAAGCCAACAGTTTTACCAAGAGTACAATTAGCTCCTTTGCATACCTTATTCTCAAAAGAAATTCATCAAGCTTTACAAGAAGGATTAACGTTGATGAATCAAAAAATTAATGGTTTTACTACAGAAGCAATTATTACTGGTGTAGAGTCTAGAAGTTCTGCCCCAGTTAGAATATTAAGAAATCAGGATTATCAAACAAATATTGAAGGACTATATCCAATTGGAGAAGGTGCTGGATATGCTGGTGGAATTATGTCTAGCGCAATCGATGGTCTTAAATGTGCAGAAATAATTTTAATTAAATGATAGTAAAAGGAGAGGTTACATGTCGTTTTTTGAATTACTATTAATTTCTATAGGGTTAGCAATGGATGCTTTTGCAGTATCTGTTTGTAAAGGATTATCAATGCCTAGGTTAAGTTATAAAAAAGCAATAATAATTGCTTTATTCTTTGGTGGATTTCAAGCTATTATGCCATTTATTGGTTATCATTTAGGTCTATCTTTTAGTGATAAAATTGAAGCTATTGACCATTGGGTAGTATTTATATTATTAGGAGTCATTGGTTTTAATATGATAAAAGAAGCATTATCAAATGATGATGAAGAAATAGATAAAGATGGAAGTATAAGAGTTCTAGATTTAACAATGTTAGCTATCGCAACAAGCATTGATGCATTAGCTATTGATATTGGATTCGCATTTTTAAATGTAGATATTTTACCTTCCATTGTATTAATTGGAATTATTACGTTTATACTTTGTATTATTGGTGTAAAAGTAGGAAATGTTTTTGGTGAAAAATACAGCTCTAAAGCAGAATTTGCGGGAGGTAGTATTTTACTATTAATAGGTATTAAAGTATTGTTAGAACATCTGTTTTTCTAATAGTAGAAAGGGATATTATGAAAGAAACAATTTTAAATCGAAGAAAAGAAAAACATCATATGTCTCCAACAAGACAAATCGCTTTGAGTTTTCTTTTAGTAATCTTTATTGGCTCCTTATTACTTAGTTTACCAATCAGTAATAATGGTATTTCAACAGATTATATCAATCATTTATTTACTGCGACATCAGCTACTTGTGTAACCGGTCTAATTACGGTTATTCCTGCTGAACAATATACAATTTTTGGTCAAATTGTCGTAATTATATTAATTCAGATTGGTGGTTTAGGATTTTTGACATTTTTATATTTACTATATATTAAAATACGTAGAAAGTTATCCTTAAATCATAAAATGGTATTACAAGAAGTCCTAAATAAAGATAATTTACAAGACTTACCTAAAATGACGAAAGATATTATTAAATATACTTTTGTAGTTGAAGGAATTGGCGCTTTATTATTAATGTTGGTCTTTGTTCCAGAGTATGGCGCAAAAGGAATCTATTATGGAATATTTCATTCTGTTTCAGCATTTTGTAATGCTGGATTTGATGTATTAGGAAGTAATTCACTAATAGGATATCAAACTAACATTATTATTACATTAGTGATTCCTGGTTTGATTATTCTAGGTGGTTTAGGGTTTATTGTTTGGTTTAATATTAGAGATGTTTTTAAACAAGAAAGAAAGCGAATGAAGAAGTTTAAACTACGCCATTTCTTATCAAAATTAAGTGTACATAGTAAAGTAGTTATTGTAGTCACTGTGATTTTACTAGTTAGTGGAACCGTACTATTTTATATTTCAGAATGTAATAATCCAGATACGATTGGAAAGTTATCTTTCTTTGATCAATTACAAGTATCATTTTTCCAATCCGCAACACTTCGAACTGCTGGATTTGTTTCTACGGATATGATGGCTTTACGTACATCTACGAAACTTATGATATGCATCTATATGTTTATAGGTGGTTCACCATTAGGAACAGCCGGGGGAATTAAAACTGTTACTTTCGCTATTGCGATGTTAATGATTTATAATACATATCGTGGGAACAAAGAATTGTTTGTATTCCATAGAAGAATAAAAAAACGTATTATTGTTCGTTCCTTTACAATCATATCGATGGCTATTATGATAGCCTTATCGAGTTTATTTGTATTAAGTATGACGGAAAACAAAGCTTTCATTGATCTTTGTGTAGAAGTATTTTCGGCCTTTGCGACAGTAGGGTTAACGGCAGGAGTTACGCCAGATTTATCAGTAATTGGTAAATGCATTATTATGGCTTTAATGTATATAGGACGTATTGGATCTATAACAATGTTGATTTCGATTGCTAGAAAATCACATTCTAAAAAACATGCAGTTGAGATACAGTACCCAGATGAAGATGTAATATTAGGATAGGAGATGTAATAATGGAAGATAAACAATATGCAGTATTAGGATTAGGAATTTTTGGTTCCACTATCGCTACCACACTTGCTGAACATGGATGTGAAGTATTAGCGATTGATAAAGATGTTAGTTGTGTAGAGAGAGTAGCAGATGAAGTAACAAAGGCTGTAGTTGCAGATTCTACAAATTATGAAAAAATGTCAGCATTGGGATTAAATGATTTTGATGTCGCAATTGTTGCAATTGGAAATCATTTAGAAGAAGCAGTACTTACAACAATGATGTTAAAAGAAATGGGAGTGCCTTACATTATTGTGAAAGCTAAAAATAAACAATTTAAAAAAATACTAGAAAAAGTAGGGGCAGATAGAGTGGTTCGTCCTGAAAAAGATATGGGTGTTCGAACTGCCAAAGGATTACTTAGAAAAAATATTGTAGATTTAGTAGAATTAGATGATAATTATTCTATTGTTGAAATCAAACCGACAAGAGAATGGATTGGAAAAACATTGAAAGAGCTAAATGTAAGAGAAACACATCAAATGAATATCTTAGCTGTAAAACCAGAAAATAATGGAGAGCTAATTTTAAATGTCGGGCCAGATTATGTGGTTAGAATAGAAGATCGTTTCTTAGTAATTGCGAAAACAAGTGAGATTGAAGACTTTGATTATTTAATTACATAGACTTTGAAGGGGATATTTCCCCCTTTTTTTATTGTTAATAATTATTTTGTAAAATATTTGAGAATCAAATAAAACAATGTAATTACACTCTTTTACAACAATTTGAGGAGATTTTTGTTAGTATTAAATAGGTGGATTTCCTAATAGATAGGAAATGCTTTTATCGTTATTAAATATTAAATAATGCTATAGTAAATTTAGGAGGAATAAGAATGTTAAATACACGACAAGTACACATCATTGACATATTAAACGATGCTAATACGTGGATAATAGGTAAGGAATTATCACAGATATTACATGTTTCTGATCGGACAATCCGATTAGATATAGCCACAATTAACACGTATTATCAATGTATATTAATAGAATCAAATCGTCGTCTTGGGTATAAAGTAAATAAATCCTTGTTGCATAAACAAGAAATAGAGACTAAGACAATTATTCCTCAGACAGCACACGAGCGATGTGTTTATATTATTCAGGAACTATTGTTTAAAAGCCAAGAATTAAATGTTATTGGTTTACAAGATCAAGTTTTTGTTAGTGGATATTCCATTGATAATGATATTAAGAAAATTAGAAAAATGATTCAGAAGTATCCAAGTTTGAAATTAGTACGTTCAAAGAATTATATTCATTTATCCGGAAGTGAAGAGGATAAACGAAGCTTATATAAGACATTATTAACAGAAGAAACGCAAGGAAACTTTATGAATTTAAATTCATTAGCCTCTCTATGGACAAACTTTGATTTATTAGAAGTAAAAGATATTTTAGAAGAAGTCTGTGAGAAGTATTCATATAATATTCGTGCTACTAATTTTCCAATGATAGTACTTCATGTTGGAGTCGCAATTGAACGAATCATTAATCGTAATTTCATTCATTCTATTCATACTTTTGATAAATTAAAGGATAGTATAGAATATGAAATCGCTCTACGTTTTTTTACAATGATTAGTAAAAGAATCCAAATTGAAATAGTAGAAGAAGAAATATGTCTATTAGCTTTATTACTAATGGGTAAAAAAGGAAGTGAGTATCGTAAAGATATCTTACGTGAAGAATTAAATCAAGATGTTGATAATTTAGTAGAATTAATGATTCAAGAAGTTAAAGATCATTTTGATATTGATTTTTCTAAAGACACTAGTTTAAAAGTAGGTTTAACAATGCATTTACAATCTTTATTAGAAAGACAACAAAATGAGATAGAAATTACAAATGTATATCTACAAGAAATCAAACGTAAATATCCTTTAATTTTTGAAATGTCGGTACGAGCAGGTGCGGTTATTCAAAATATGGGCAATAAATATGTGAACGAGAATGAGTTAGCTTTCCTTGCTTTGCATTTAGGTGCGGCTTATGAAAGGGTAAATAGTGTTCAAAAATATCGCGCCATCATGATTGTTCCTCATACACAAACACTATCTAAAATGTGTATGGATAAAATCAAACAACGTTTTGAAGAACGTATGGAGGTCATTACAACATATAACTTCTTTGAAGAAAAAATGATTATGGAAGAAGAACCTGATTTGATTATTACTACTGTTGCATTAAAACATTCCTTATCAGTAAAAACTATTCAAATTAGTCTGTTTGTAAACCATGAGGATGAGAGTGAGATTTTCCAAGCTTTAAATGCATTAGATAAAAAGAAATATCATGCAGAATTTATTCAGACTATTCAAGGATTAATGCGTAAAGATTTATTTTATGTGAAAGAGAAAATGGCAAGTTCTACAGAAATTATTGAGTTTCTATGTAATGAACTAATTCAGAAGGGTTTGGCCACAAAAGAATATAAAGAAGATGTTTTTAAACGAGAAGGTATTTCTAATACTTCCTTTGTTTATGGTTTTGCGGTTCCCCATGCTATAGAGGTTACGGCTAAAGAATCTTGTATATCAACAATGATTTTAAATACGCCAGTACAATGGGGGGAATACGAGGTTAAACTAGTTATTCTATTAGCTATTCGAGAAACGGACAATCATTTATTAAAGGTTTTCTTTGATTGGTTAAGTAGTATTGTTATGGATACCAATCGTTTTAGTCAATTATTAGAAGTGAATTCACATGAAC
>JBKEBJ010000193.1:0-19404 GCA_047973105.1 Coprobacillaceae bacterium
AAGAATGCAGATACATCAAACTGGGGAACTAGTGTTGATGTAAGTTAGGGGATGTTATGGAGTATTTATCAATACTCTATTTAATCTTGGTTATTACCTATCTTATTTTTAAAGATAAAGATAAATAAGTAACACCTAACTGCATAAATCTAGTTCCCAAAATAGCGAAAAGGAAGAGTCATCTCTCTTCCTTTTCTTCTGCATAAATACTAGTCCTTTGACTACTTATATTATAACATAATAATTATAACTTTAAAATACATTTATGTACTATTTAATTATGGTTGTTGTTTTTTACTTTTTGGTTTACGTATAATAAAATCCCAAAAGTCTTTTAAATTAAACGGATACAGTGGATAGAGATAACTATACCCAAATGGTTTAATACTCATTAAATAGAGAATTAAGGCTACATTAAAAATAATAAATCCATATATATTAAGAGCCATTATACTAAAAATCATCATTATTTTAACATACTTATTAGTTAATGATAATTCATAGTTTGGTGTTGCGAAACCACAAACATTCCCTAAGGCACAATAAAGTAATATCTCTTCACTAAAAAAACCTAAATCTATCGCAAATTGACCAAGTAATACTGCTGCAATAACCCCCATAGCATTTGATAATGAAGTAGGAGTATGTATCGTTGCAATTCGCAATAATTCAACCGCTAGCTCAACTGCGATAACTTGCCAAATATAATTGTAATCGGAGCCCTTATTAATAAAAAATAATAACCAGATTGGTACTAAATATACTGATAACGCTACCGCACCAAACCTCAGTAAACGAATAAATGTTCCTATCAGTGGTGTTTGTCGATGCTCCTCAACATGTTCTAATATTTCAAACAAAGTAGCTGGTAACATCATAACAGACGATGATGTGTCACATATAATCGCAATATACCCATGCATAATATGTGTGGAAACTACATCTGGTCGTTCACTATATCTAACCAATGGAAATGGATTATATTTTTGTTGAAGAATAATCTCTTCAATTGCTCGATCAGACATTACTAAGTCATTTGCTTTTACTGCATTAACGCGTTTAAGTACTTCTTTTAGTAATTTTTGATCTACTTGGCTCGCTAAATAACAAACGCAAATGTCTAATTTATTTGTTGCACCAACGGATATTGCCTGAAAGGTTAAATCCATTGTTCGAACACGGCGTCTTATTAATCCTACAGACGTTAATAATGATTCATTAAAACCATCTTTAGAACCTCGTACACTTTTTTCTGTTTCTGGTTCTTGAATAGAACGTGAAGGATAACTTCGAGTATCTAATACAAATGTTGTACCTTTGTATTTTATAAGTGTGTTACCAGTTAATAATGCATATTCTTCTTTATTAGGATCATTAGGTGTTTTTACATCACCATTATTTAAACAATCCTTTAATGTTTTTCCTTTGGCGCCAGTAATTCCTTCTACTAGATATGCAATTTTGTCATCACCACATAGACTACTAACATAATACATATCTACAATGTCTCCACGAAAATCTAAGATGCGATGGTTGATATCAAATGAGGTTATATTAATCATGATTTCGGTTTAAAAATCAGAGCTGCAATAAAGGAAAAAACAATCGCTCCACTTATCCCTGCCGCTGTTAGATCAAATACGCCCATCGCTAATCCCCATACACCAAATTCCTCTGTTGCAGCTAATGCGCCATGCATTAAAGAATGTCCAAAACTAGTAATTGGTAATAATGCACCAGCATGAAATATATCTACTAATTTATCATAGATATGAAATATATCTAAAGCTGCACCAATAACAACAAACAAACTAGTAATATGTCCTGGTGTCAGTTTTGTATTATCATATATTAATTGCGCAATAACACAAACAAATCCACAAAATGCAAATGCTAAAATATAATTCATTATACTACCTCCAAACTAAATCCATGACAAATACAAGGAATACTTTGTTTTTGATTTGTCATAACTGGGGAAAGTAAGGCACCAGTTGATAGGATTAATACTCTTTTAAATTTACCTTCTAATAATTTTTGATAGACATATCCAAATGTTACCAAGGCACTGCAGACAACTCCACTTCCACCTTGAAAAACCTCCTGGTTATTATCGTATAATAAACATCCACAGGCATTATAATGATTATAATTAATCTTTCCTTTTTTTAACATTTCTTCTAGAATTGTTTTACCATAATTAGATAAGTCACCAGTTAAAATAACATCATAATACGTACCATCACGATTTAAATCCTTTAAATGTGTATCTAATGTATCATAAGCTGCTGGCGCCATAGCTCTTCCCATATCATTGGGATCACTTTGATTGTAGTCAACAACCTTTCCAAAAGTCACTGATTCTATACGCACTTGTGCTGGACTATTAGATAGTACAACACTCGCTGCACCAGTAGCTGTAAATGTTGTTGTTTCTGGTTTTTGAATACTATATTCATTAGGGTAACGAAACTGTCTCTCCGCTGTCGCATTGTGACTTGAAACCACTGCATTCGCATTATTTAAACTGCCATTTTCAATCATTACAGAAGCATTTCCTACTGCTAATCCAATTGTTGCGCAAGCTGCATATACGCCTGCGAATGGTCGCATAAACTCTTTAGCTGTGTAGTTAGCTGCTGTAATTTGATTATTTAAATCTCCACCAAAGAACATATTTATATCTTCCTTCATGAGATTTGCTTTTTTATGAGAGATTTCAATGGCATCTTTTAACATACTAATTTCTCCCATTTCATAGCTATCTTGGCCATTGTAATGATCATCATATCTTCGATCAAAGAAACTTCCTAAAGGACCTTCTCCTTCTAGTTTTCCAGCTGTTGTACCAACACTTTGAATGTAGACATTATTTAAAATAAAAGAACTACCCAAAATATTCGATGACATAACGTATTCCTCCTAAAATAAATGATGCGACTATTCCAAACATTATGACAGTCCCACCTAATTTAAACATACCAGGTCCAATTCCTGTAACCAGTCCTTCACTTCTCCCTTCAATAGCACTAGATGCCATTGAATTCGCAAAACCAGTAATTGGTATAAAAGTTCCTGCACCTGCTTTTCGCGCTATCTTATCATATAGCCCTAATCCTGTTAAAATAACAGCTACTAGAACAATAGTTAATGTCATCATTGGTATTGCTTCTTTTTGACTACAATCATAGATATACATATAAAATTCTAAAAGCCCTTGTCCAATAGCACCAATTGCTCCTCCATATAGAAAAGCCCTAACACAATTTCCAAATATATTTTTATCTGGTTTTAAATCATCTGCTAATTTATCGTATTGCTTTGTATTCATAAAATCACCTCAGGGTTATTTTTGACATAATTGAGGGAAATAAACAAAAAAGCCCTAAATTTTCTTTAGGGCTTTTAAAAGCTGATATCCAACTATAATATCTAATGGTATCATTACACATTGTTTGATTACTCTGACAAATAGAGAAACCATGAATGGTATCTCATACATGACTTGTAGCCAATATGGTGTTAATAAGAATGTAACACTAATTTCTGTAACAATAACAATAATAATCCATATATATAACATCGATAAATTATTATGATGTACTTTTTTCTTCATATAATGTATAACACGCCATAGTAATATACTAAGAATAAAACAAATAGAAATAATACCAATTTTATAAAACCATGTCATTTCCACTATTTTCTCAGAAACTGTGACTGTATCTAACAATAAAACATATATACTAATAAAACCAATAATAATACTAATTAAAGCTATTAATCCTTGCTCCAATTTTTTTTCACTTAACCGCTTGGTTTTATCTAAAATAATAGCTGGTAAACATGACATAATAACACTATTCAGGGTAAATCCCAAAAATGGAAATCCTGTTGGTGTAACAATTAAACCAACTATATCAACTGCAATCCCTACTAAGAATCCATAACTTGGTGATAATATCATTCCAGCTAACATCATCGGAATAATTTCAAATCCTAGCTTTAAAGCTGGCACACCAAATAAAGGAACCATAATAGATAATCTTTTTAATATTGCTGCGATAACTACAAATAACGCTGCTAATACTAACGATTTTGTATCCCTTTTGACAGGATATTTCATAAATACATAAATACCAATAATGATAATAATACTTCCTGTAATAATCTGAATCATAATAATATTCGCTACTTATTACAACATTTCCTGCTTCGTCCTCATCTCTAGTCCACAGGCGTTAATTCCGATCAATGACCGTACATGCGTTGCTACTAAAAAGTAGACTCCCCCTTCTTTAATATATAAGATCTAGCGAGTGCTATAAAATACAAAGAACCAGTTATAAATATCGTTCCTTGGTGTTGCATTGCTTCATCAATTGCTTTTCGATAATCTTTTTCGATTTTAACTGGAAAACCATTGGCTAATGTTTCAACATCTGCAGCACGTACATGTTCAAATTCACATACTATAATATCACTACTTAATCTTAACAAGTATTCTATCATAGAATGTGTGTCTTTGTCTCTTAAAGCACTGAAAATAATCTTACAATTTGAATATTTCTTTGCTCCTTCTAAAAATGCTTCCATTCCTTCCTTATTATGTGCGCCATCAATAATAATATGTGGATGCTTACTTATTGTTTCAAATCGACCTGCCCATTTAGCTTGATATAATCCATGAAGTAGTTGTTCAATAGTGAAATTAAAATTATTATTTTCTTTTAAATATAATAATATTTCTATAGCTAATGCACTATTTTTAACTTGGTATAGAGCTGGTGTTTGTAGAGTAATATGTAAATCACGATACTGATACTTTACATTTTCACCATCTTCAATATGACTAATCTTTTGTACTTGATATAGTTGACTATGATGTTCTTCACATAGCTTTTCGAATACTTCTAAACATTCTACTTTAGTTTCTCCGGTAATAAAATCAATATTATCTTTAATAATACCACCCTTATTATAAGCAATTTCTTGATATGTATTTCCTAGATAATCCACATGATCTAAACCAATATTAGTATTAGCTGCAACTAATGGTTTTACAATATTAGTAGCATCTAAAGTACCTCCCAATCCAACTTCAAAAATCGCTATATCAACATTACTTTCTAAAAAATAAAGTATGGCAATACAAACCTCTATTTCAAACATTGATAATTCATACTTTAACCAAGTATCTACGTATTGGTTTGCGAAACGAACCATTGTCTCATCCGTAATATTTATTTCATTAATCCGTATAGCCTCTAAACGAGATTGTAACGTAGGAGATGTAAAAGTAGCAACTTTATATCCTGCAACTTGTAATACTTCTTTAACATAGTTAGTTGTGGATCCCTTACCATTGGTTCCACCAATATGAATACACGGTAATTGATATTGGGGATTACCACAATCATTCATATATTTTTTTAAGTTATCTAGACTATAGACTCTATTTTTTTGTGTATTTATAAATTGTACAACTTCTTCATATGTAGTAAACATGCGTATTCCTCTGTTTTCATATATTCTTCCATCGATATTATATCGCAAACTATTGATTGATACTACAAAAATATGTATTTCTTCAATAATAATTATACACTCTTGACAAGTGAACAATCGTTAACTATAATATAAGTGAACAAATGTTAACTTTTTTATTAGAAAGGAAAATATATATGACAAAAAGAGATACGAAAAACATTATTTTAACAACCTCATTACGGTTATTTTCTGAAAAAGGATATGATGGTGTTGGTGTTCGTGAAATCGCTAAAGAAATTGGGATTCGTGAAAGTGCTTTATATAAACACTATCATAATAAGCAAGCTATTTTCGATTCTATTTTAAATTCCATAGAAGAACGATATAGTGATGCCATGACAACATTTCAACTTCCAGAAGGATTTACTAAATCCTTATCTAATTTTAATAAGGAGCAACAAGAACTATATTCTATGTGTATAACAATGTTCCAATTCTATTTAAAGGATGAATATGGTTCACAACTTCGTCGACTACTTACTATTGAGCAATACAAAAATACTGCTGTTGGTAAAATATTCCGTGATGCTATTATTAATAACGGATTAGAATATATTACCAATATATTTAACAAATTGATTGATTGTAAATATTATCAAGATATAGACTCTAGTATCATGGCTATACAATTCTACTCTCCTTTATATTTACTTTTATGTAAATATGATGGTTTAGAAAACCAATATAATGAAGCCTTGTCATTACTTGAAAAACATATTATACAGTTTGATTCTATGTATAGAAGAAAGGAGGGATAATATGAAAAACATTGGTATTCTTTTTATGGAATTAGTTGTTACATTAATAATTGTAATAGCTGGTATATCAGGAAAAAAAGTACTGTTCATTGATGGTCCTAGATCAGCTATTATTACTTTAGGTATCATTGGCATATTCTTCTGTATGATAAGTGTTGGTAAATTTATTAATGCTGCACCTGCGCATCCTTTGACTATTTTAGGATATATATTTGGTATTATTGCATTAGCTATATTTGTTGTTCAAACATTCCAATGGAATCTTCCACTAATTAATGACCCTAAAAATGCGTTATATATTTTATCAGCTTGTATTATTATAAAGGCTATAATAGGTAGATTTGAATATTTAATTCAATAATAAAAACAGATGATTTAATCAAATCATCTGTTTTTATTATTTTAAATTAATGATTGTCATACTTTTCTAATCTCTACATATAGTGTATGGGGAGAATAAAAATGAAAGAAAAAATGATGAGAGAAATAACCGAAGAAATGATTGTAGAAAGAATACAAGCAACAAAAATATTTATTGGAATTATAGCATTTACATTTTACATACTACCTGCATTTATTACAGATGTAGGTAGCGCCTATATCATTGTTTTCATGTTAACACCAGCTATCTGTTTTATCTTAGGAATGATCTATGGGTTATATGAAAAACATATTGGTTTTTATGTTACTATGTTATTTTTAATATATCTACCAAGTTTAATAATCTTTTATAATTTAACATTAATACTAATTGGGCTTGGCTATATGCTTCTTTCTCTTATGGGATGGTATATTGGTGAAAGCATTCCATTATTTACAAATTTTTTAGTCAGGAAACTATTAAAAAAATAGATATTCTAAAAACAGTACGAAAGTACTGTTTTTATATAATAAAAAGTGGGTTTCCCCACTTTTAGAACTTCTCAAATTGATCTACATTAACAACAAATATAGTAGCTCCACCAACTAATACATCTACCATAATTGGAGTAAAGAATTCTCCCATCTCTGTTGGAGGTACTGTTGGTTCTTTTTCTACACGTTTACGAGAATGCTTTTTAATAATAGCTATTGCATCTTCTACTTTATCATCATTAGTACCAATAAAGAATGTTGTATTCCCTTTCTTTAAGAAACCACCTGTAGTTGATAACTTAGTTACAAAGTATCCACCTTCAGTTAAAGCCCCTTGCACTGTACTACTATCATCAGTGTTAACAATTGCGATAATTAGTTTCATAGAAATCCCTCCTTATATGTTCTTCCTATATATATATTTTATCACTTTTTACCTCATTTGAATATCTTTTTATATAATTTCATCGTATTGTTTTGGTAAAAAAATATCTTGATAACTACGTAGTACATAGCCATCTGTCATACCTGAAATATAATCAGAGACAATCAAAGCAGATTCTGTATCTTTATACTCTGGAATCATTTTATTTATATATTGATGAATTGGATATTTTTTTGTAGTATCTAATAATTGCATATAATAAGTTTCATATAACTCTTGTACCATACGAATTAGTTTTTTATTTTCTGCAACTAATACAGGATGATTATGCACTTTTTGTGATAAGAACTCCATTAATTTTTGTAATGCACTAAATACTTCTTTAGAGAACTTTAAATATGGCTTTTGATAACTATGAATAACGATATCTCCTACTAAACGATTCATTATTGATTTATTATCTGTTCCTAAAACTGTTTTTACTTCTTCGGGAATATCATCTTTACTGATAATTCCAACTTTAATTGCATCTTCAATATCTTTTCCAATGTATGAAATAACATCAGATACTCTAACAACACATCCTTCTAATGTCATTGGACGAATATGCAAACTAGCATCTTTTACTTTCCAACAATCATGATATTCTTTCCAAAATTGTTCTATTGTCTTTTCTGTATCTGGCATATATTTTTGGGATAGCATTTCACCATTATGACAAAGTATACCATCTAATACTTGTAAGGAAACATTATACCCTACTCCTTCACGTTCAATGAACAATATATTTCTAACACTATTTGCATTATGGCAGAAATATCCAAATTCATATTTTTGAACCATCTCATCTAATGCTTTTTCACCAACATGTCCATATGGAGCATGACCTAAATCATGTCCTAATGCCATAGCTTCAATCAAATCTAGATTTAAATTTAAAGCACGTCCCATTTGTCTTGCAATACGACTTACCCATTGTACATGAATAGAACGCTTTGAAATATGCACATTACTAAAGAAAGATAGCGCTTGTGTTTTATCAACATAACGTTGATATGATTTACAATATAGAACACGATCAATGTCTTCCTCAAATGGCCAACGAATATCAAAGTCATCAGGTTCACTAGTTGCTTCTCTAACTTTAATACAGTCACTATTCTTTGTTGCATATTTAGATAATTTAGCGTCATTCGCTTTTGTTAATTTTAATGTATTTTTTATAATCCATTCTTCTTTTTTCATATTATCACCTTCTTATTTATGTAAAGAATCTACACCTAATAACATAACTCTTTGTAACTTTAATGCCATCTCTTCTGAACTAGGTTTATCCTCATTGGTATTATGAATCCATTCTTTAAAGACAAACATCATCCCTTCAACCATATATCCACTAAGAAAATCATATTCTTCTTTCGTCGCTTCTCGATATAATCGTTGTGCACATCGAACACAATATATTGTTAAAATTGTCTTCATTTCACAAATAAAATATGCATCTTTTGCGAATAATATTGTCATAATTTCACGATGTTCATTTAAAAAACAAAATAAATCATTCAATACAGAATAAGGCAAACTGTGAAATGCATCAACCTCATCACATTGACATATATGTTTAAGTTTTTCAATTAATTCTCTTTCAATACTATATAACAATTCTGTGAGACCTTTATAATGGGCATAAAAGGTTCCACGATGCAGGTGAGCTCGTTCTGATAATTCTTTTATAGATATTTCATTCATTGCTTTTTTCTTTAATAGTTTTAATAAAGCTTCTTGATATAAATGTACTGTTTTTTGTACTCTACGATCTTGTTTCATGTCCTCACCTACTTTCTATATAGTATATAGTATTTTTAATAGTTAAACAAATGTATTACACTTATAGTATATACATTCAATTATTATTTTGTACCTTATGGCGATAGAAAAAGCAATCATATATGTATATGATTACTTTTTTATTTCTTCCATAAAGATTTGGAGAATAGTATTAGTATAGGGAATATTTCTAATCTCCCTGCTAACATATCAAATGATAATACTATTTTTGATAAGTCACTTAAACCTGAAAAGTTACTAACCGGTCCTACCTCATTAAACCCAGGTCCAATATTATTAATACATGTCGCTACTGCTGAAAAAACACTTTGAAAATCAATGTTTTCCAAGGATAGAATGAGTAGAGAAACTACAAAAATCATTGCATAGAGAATAAGATAGGCATGTATATTACTAATGGTCTTCGGCTCTACAGGTTGTCCTTCAAACTCTACAGAAACAACACTATGAGGATGAATTAATTTTTTTATTTGCTTCACTGCATTTTTCCCATACATTACTAAACGTGACACCTTCATTCCGCCACCAGTAGACCCAGAACTAGCTCCTACAAACATTAATAGTAATAAAATAGTTTGTGAGAACATTGGCCACATCCCATAATCAGCTGTGACATATCCTGTAGTAGTAATGATAGAAGCTACTTGAAAGGAGGCATAGCGAAAGGCCTCTAAATAAGAATTATACATATGCACTATATTAATCGTTATACCAATAATTGCAGTTACAATAATCCCAATATACCAACGTAATTCTTCACTTTTTAAAGCTGTTGCTATTTTTCCAATAACAACAAAATAAATCAAGTTAAAGTTAATTCCAAATAAAATCATAAATACCGTAATAACGCCATCAATATATGCACTATTATAAGCAGCTATACTAGCATTCTTAATTGCGAATCCACCAGTACCTGCAGTTCCAAATGCATTCAATAAACTATCGAAGAAAGACATTCCACCAAATAACAATAGCACCACTTCAATTAACGTTAAAACAGCATACATAATATATAAAATACGAGCTGTTACATGAATTTTAGATACTAATTTTCCTACAACAGGACCTGGCATTTCCGCTTTCAAAATATGTAATGTTCTCCCTGAAGCAATAGGAATAAAGGCTACTGCAAATACTAAAATTCCCATACCACCTATCCAATGGGTGAAACTACGCCAAAACAGACTAGCATAACTCATTGCTTCAACATCATTTAAAATAGAAGCTCCTGTTGTTGTAAAACCTGATACTGTTTCAAAAAACGCATCAATATATGAAGGAATTTCTCCTGTCAAGCAAAAAGGTAAAGCGCCAAATGCGGATAATAAAATCCAACTAACTGCAACAATAACAAAACCCTCTTTTGCATAAATATTCTTCTTTTTAGGAACATCATGGCTAATAATTGTCCCAAAAAGAAACACAATAATTCCGGTAATTAAATACGCAAACCCTTCTGTTTCTTGGAAAACCAGAGCAGTTATTATTGGAAATATCATTAAGAGTCCGGTTACCTTAAGTATCTTACCTAAAGTATATACTATCATTCTTCTATTCATTATTCTTATCTCCTAATAATATCATTAATATCTTTTATTGGTTGATCATTTGTAATAATAATAACATGGTCTTCTAAATGAATCGTTGTATCCCCTTTAGGAATAATAAATCCATTCTCTCTAGTAATAGCAGCTATTAATATGTTATCTTTAACTTTCAAATCCGATATCTTCTGGTTAACAAAAGTTGTTTTATTTGTTACTACAAATTCTACTGCTTCTACTTCACCATTTACTATTTTATGTAGCGTTTTAATGCTAGAGTCCTCATCTTTATTAGCTTTAGCACGAATAAAACGGACAATACGTGATGCAATAATCGTTTTAGGGGAAACGACACTATCAATATCAATACTATCTATTAATCCTGTATAGCTCATACGTGTTACTTTAGCTACTGTTTTCTTTACATTCATTTGTTTCGCATATAAAGATACGACAATATTCTCTTCATCCAATCCTGTTAATGCTACAAATGCATCTGCTCCTTCAATGCCTTCTTCCAACAACACTTCCTCATCACTACCATCAGCTTGAATAATAGTCACATATGGCAGTTTCTTCGCTAATTCTAAACATCGATTTGCATTGTTTTCAATTAGCTTAACTTGCATTCCTTGTACAGATAATTGTTGAGCTAAGTAATACGCTACTTTTCCACCACCAATAATAATAACATTTTTAATCTTTTGGCTAAATAAATTAATATCATGACAAAAATGAACTAAATCCTGATGTAGCCCAGCTACATAGATACGATCCTTTTCTTGTAATGTAAAATCACCACTTGGAATCAATACCTCATCTTGTCTACGAACAGCACATACTAAAACATTCTTTTTAGAGACAGACGATAATTGTGATAAAGCTACACCATCTAGTTTAGTACCTTTACACAAACGAAATTCTGCAATTTCTATTTTTCCACCCGCAAAAGGATCTACTTTGATAGCAGAAGGAAAGGTTAGAATTCGACGGATTTCATTAGCCCCTTCTAATTCTGGATTAATAATCATTGATAACCCTAATTGTTCCCTCATAAATCTTCGTTGTTTTAAATAGTCTGGGTTTCACACACGCGCAATACTATATTTTGTCCCCATTTTTTTAGCCATTAATCCAGCTAAAATATTTAATTCATCAGAAGCTGTTACACTAATGATAACATCTGTTTCTTCTACACCAGCTTCTTGTAATATCTCAAATGATGCCCCATTACCATTTACACCAAAAACATCATATTGATCAACAATTGACTCTACCTTATCTGAATTCAAATCAATGATAGTAATATCATGATCTTCTTCCACTAAATGCTGCGTTAGTGTTTTCCCGACCTTTCCAGCACCAAGTATAATAATACGCATCTTAAACCCCTCCTAAACATATTACAATCATTCTAGTACTTTTAGAGTTATATAGCAATCCTTATAGCATAAAAAGAGAGACTTTTCATCAAATTTCTCTCTTATTTAAAAGGACAGATTACACATCAAATATCTTACTCCAACGGCTGTTGATAAAACCCTCCAAAAAAATTCTCTGTTGGTAAAATATTTATAATTATTTTTTGATCTACATTTCTCATTAATTGTACGATATCCTGTACTTCATATGCTGAAACAACAGTGTGCAATAGACTCATTGATTCTTTACTATATCCGCCATATCCATTCATTACAGATATGCCATGACGATACTTATCCGTATACGCCTCTACAACCTCATTCGATTTTTTTGTTGTTATTTGTAAAGTAACACGTTTATATCGTTGATAGAAAGAGGAAATAGTTTTTGTTGAGATAAACTGAAATACAATAGAGTACCCTGCCTATATCCAACCAAATAAATATCCAAATATACAGAGTATTAAAACATTGAAAATAAATACTTCACTCCAAATAGATTTCCCACTTTTATTAGACATATATAAAGCAATAAAATCAGTACCAGCTGTTGAAGCATTGCCTTTTAACGCAATAACGACTGACATACCATACAAAACGCCTCCAAAGCATACATTTAGAAATATATCATCAAATATAGCTGGGAATGAACAATACCTTAATAGAATACTAGTCAGAAATACCTGACATAAAGAAGATATTACAAATTTCTTTCCAATACTACGATAACAAATAACTGCAACTGGTAGATTTAAAACAATTAGTCCAATGGAAGTTGGAAAACTACCTCCTACCAATTCTGCAATACGATCCAATAAAATTGCGACCCCTGTAAATCCACTTGACAGTAGATTGGCTGGATTTACAAATACTTGAATTACATATGTCTGTAACAAAGAAGAAACTATAACTGCTAAAAATGTTAGCACATAGCGAAACCAACTCTTACCTTTCATATTCTTGAACTAATTTTTCAACTGCCTCTTGTGACACATACTCATAATCATTTTTATGGGAATCTATTCCATAACAGTAATTGACATAAGTACCAGATGTTGTGATGTCTTCTCTATATCTTTTACATGAAGAATGAATCTTATGAATACTTGTATATTGCATAAACTCTTTAATATTTGTATCATTAAGACCACTACCTGCTAAAATTTCAATATCCTTACCAAACTCTTTTTCTAATCTTTTAAGCATCTCTTTTCCTTCTAGTGCTGTTGATTGTAATCCGCTAGTTAATACTCTATCAACACCTAATGAAATCAATGTTTTCATACTTTCTATTGGGTCCTCTACACAATCAAAAGCACGATGAAATACAACATCTTTTTGATATAGCTTTATTAATGATATCATCTTTTTAGTTCTTTCAATATCAATAGAGTAATCAGGTAATAAAAACCCAAACACAATACCATCTGCTCCATGTTCTAATAAGCTTTTTGCCTCTTCCATAATTTGTTCAAATTCTTTGCTTGTATAACAAAAACCAGCACCTCTTGGTCTTGTCATACAAATAACTTTTAAATCCGTATTTTGTTTAGTTAATACTAAACTAGCTATGGAAGGAGTTAATCCACCTAAGTACAAAGCACTATTCAATTCAATTTGTTTAGCTCCCCCATGATATGCACAATAAGCATCCTCATAACTTCCGCAACATATTTCTATCATTTTTCTTATCCTTTCGCTAAACGATATAAGCTTAATGCATATATTTTCGCATTTGTAATAATATCTTCTATTTTCATCCATTCATTAGGTTGATGTCCAATTCCTTTTTGCCCTGGAAAACTTGGGCCAAAAGGAACTATATTTGGCATCATTTTCGCATATGTGCCACCTGTTGTAGTTACTGGTGTACCATCTTCTCCTGTAACCCTTTCATACGTATCAACTAATGTTTGAACCATAAAACAGTCTTTATCAAAATATACAGGATCAAAGTTATGAATACACTCACTTGTGAATGTAGATAATGTATTTTTTATTTTAGTTAATATTTCATCACAAGTAACACTTGCAGGATAACTAACACTAAAATGTAATACTGGATTTTCTAAATATTCGATTTGGTAATTGCGAATTTCTAGCATCCCAAATTCTTTATCTACAGTATCTATTCCAAATCTTTCGCCATTGTTTTTAGCATTTAAAATGTACGTATTAACCATATCAAAAAAATCTGATAATTTTTCTTTAGAACCAGTGATTTTAAAATTAGCTCTACCTCTTTCTGCATATACTACTGGATATTTACAATCGGGAGTAAAGCCCATGATTGGTGCTTTTTCTTTTTGTAAGTAATACTCTAAATCTTTAAAACCTGTTTCTTCATCACAACCAAAGATAATACGAATCTCATGTTTAAAATCTAATTTTAAACGTTGTAAAGCATGCAGGGCAAATAAACAAGATAAAATAGGTCCTTTGTTATCCAAAATACCACGACTATAAATGATTCCCTCTTCTTCATACGCACTAAATGGTGGTTGTTTCCATCCAACACCAACTGGAACAACATCTAGATGACCTACAGCACATACATATTCCTCGCCACTTCCATAGGAAGCATAACCCATGTAATTATCTATATTTACTGTTTTTAATCCCAACTCACTAGCTATAGAAAGAGTTGATTCAAGAGCCTGTTTAACGCCTATTCCAAAAGGTGCATCATCTAACGATTCCCCTTCTACGCTGTCAATTTTAACAACTTCTTTAATAGCATCTATCATTTGATTAGAAATTAACTCTACTTCCTCTATAATTTTTTCTTCCATATTATTTTTCCTCTAATGGTGCAGTTCTCGTTTTCATATAATTTTCCATCCAGTCATTACTAGCTTCTGTATGATATGATTTTCCATCAACCATTTTCGTTATATAAACTTTTGCTTTTTCTGTTTGCGATGCAACTGCAAAAGAAAATTCTTCAAGGTTTGTAGCTACTCCCCATTCTCCTTTAGGATTCATCGCCACAACAGAAATATCTCCTGCTTTTTTTCGACGTTTAGTTAAGTTAGTAGTAAAATCGGTAACTGCTTTATCACATGCTGCCTGTGGAGAAAGACCTTCTTTCATTAAACGAACAATTTCATAGGAAACACAACCTTTCATAATATCTTCACCTAATCCCGTAGCACTTGCGCCACCTAGTTCACTATCAACATAGAATCCGGAACCAGATATCGGTGAATCTCCAACACGACCACTTTTTTTCATAAATAGCCCACTTGTAGAAGTTGCAGATGTCATTGTCCCATGCGTATCTAAACATACCATCCCAACAGTATCGTGTCCGGTATAAGGTGTGATTTCTAATTCTTGAACCTCTTTTACACGATTTTTATAATGAATCTTAGCTCGATCTGTTAACATCGTTTTTCTTTCGAAACCTTCTTTATGTGCAAATTTTTCAGCACCACTTCCAATTAATAAGTTATTTACCTTATCTTTTGATAATCTTCTAGCGATACTAATTGGATTGGCAAAATCTTTTATAGCAGCAACTGCACCAATATCTAATGTATCACCATCCATAAATGCCGCATCTAACTCAACTACCATTTCTTCATTTGGTAAACCACCATAACCAACAGATTTATAGTATGGAAAATCTTCTACCTCTTTTATCGCTACTTCAATTGCATCGCCTGCTTTTTCATTCTTTTCTAACATTTGACCAGCTTCTTCAATACCTTCTAAAGCCATACGCCATGTCGCTATAATACCCCACATATTTCTCATCCTTTCTTAAAAAAAGGATGCACTATCGCATCCTTATTTATAACAATACTTCTCCACAATAGTTTCTATATCTTCTTTATCCATCAGTTTTTTGGCTAATATACACATACCTTCTAATGCATGGTTTAACCCAATACCACCTTTTTTAGGTGTTTTTATTATTGGAATAACATTTTTATAGTTAGTAATTGTTTCAATATTTTCTTCAGACATTGCAGCTAAGGAAGGAATGTTGGCGGTGTTTTGAATCTCCTTAGCAATATCCGCTGACATTTTTGAATACCCTTTATAATTGAAAGATGGACCACACATTACTACATCAGGGTTGATTTTTTTAACCATTGCACATAGCTTTCGTGTTACTTCCTCTTTATTAGATACATAATAACCATCACCACAGTATAGACAAGCTACTACTTTTCCATTTACTTTCTTTAAGAAAGGTTCCATCATTATGGCTGGACCAACAGCTTCTGTTTTGATGCCCAAAGGCACCATATGGTCATCTTTAATTCCTTCACCTGATTGAATTTGATCATATATCATAACTATTTTCATATATTTTTCTCCTATAAATCATCAAAAGATAAATCAGCTAATGAGAAATCATCTTCTTCCTCTTCTTTAGCTTGTGCTTCTTCTTTTAAATATTGATGATCCATGATTTTAATAAATGGCATATAAATAATTACACCAACTATTAATAATACAAATTGTAATATCGCACCTACCCAGTTTGTCGCTAAAAAGCCAGATATAACAACGGGCATCGTCCATGGAATATTAATTCCACTTGTTACTGGTACAAGACCTGCACTCATCACCAGATAGGAGACGACAATATTCATTGTTGGTACAAGAACAAAAGGAATAAACATTGTTGGATTTAACACAATTGGTAATCCAAATACGATAGGCTCATTAATTCCAAATATCCCTGGTACTAAAGCTAATTTCCCTAAATCTTTAATACGTCTTGATTTACAGAATAATAACATCCCAATAATTAATGATAACGTTGAACCACAACCACCAAATGTTGCAAATAAATCTTGGAATTGTTGGTTAATAATATTAGCTTGTCCAATCCCTGTTTTAAAGAATTCTACATTTTCAGCAGATAATGTTTGTAATATTGGGTTAAATACTGCCCCAACAACAGAACCACCATTAATTCCGAAGAACCAGAATAAATGTAAGAAGATATAAGCAACAACCATTGCTCCTAAAGTATTTCCTAAATTCATTAATGGTGTTTGTAAGAACTCAAAGATAATTTGGAATACATCGGTTCCTAAAAAACCAAATAATAAATTAATCGCAAAGAATATAATCATTACCATTGCAGCTGGTATTAAAGCTGCAAATGATTGTACAACTGTTGGTGGCACACCAGCTGGCATTTTAATTGTCCAACCTCTTTTTTCTACCCAAGCATAAATATGAACTGATACAAAGGCACAAATAATACCCACAAAGATACCTTTGGCTCCTACCCATCCAGTTGGAATTCCTGTTAAACTAACTGGTACATCATCAACAACACCAGTAACTGTATATGGCATAATTAAGAACCAAGACATAACAGCAACAGCAGCACCAAATATTTGATTTGTTTTCATTTGTTTAGCAAATGAATAACCAATACCTATAACTGCAAAAATCGCCATAATAGTAAATGTTGCTCCAGATGGTTTCTCTAGAAATTGTGCTAATGTTTGTCCTGTATTCTCATTAACAATAACTGAGGAAATCCAATCTGTCCACGCAGTAATTGGAAAATTCGCAATTAATAAGAAAAAGGAACCTGCTATTAGTAATGGTGTCGACAATAAGAACCCATCACGAATAGACATTAAATATTTGTTTTTACCAATAACTTCAGCCATCGGCATTAATACTTTTTCTAATTTTTCTAACATCGGTTACCCTCCCTTTGTGTTAGCTTTAATTAATTTAACCGCCATTTTTAGAACTTTTTCACCATTCATCATGCCATAATCTTCTGCATCAATAACAGCTATTGGCGTATCTAAATGTCCAAATTGTTCTATTGTTTCTTCATACATATACTTTACTTGTGGTCCAAGCAAGATACAATCTGGATGTTTTGTATTAATAATTTCATCTAATTTATTATGCGGAAACGCAGCAACCTCAATAGGTAATTTATATTGATTAGCCACATCTTGCATATTACTAGCTAAAATACTTGTAGACATTCCAGCACTACAGAATAAATAAATTTTCTTCATAGCACTACCTCCCTATTACTTTCTTTCTAATATATATATACGTTTTTGCATTGCAATCAATTGTTGTACTAATGTATGGATTGTTTCTGCTGACATTAATTGATCCTCTGCATGAATAAGTAATACTGTTGGTTTTTCTATTTCCTGATTTGCTTCCATTTGTAACAATAATGCATGTTCTTGATGTCCTTTATTAAAGTATTCTTCACCTTCCTTTACTTTTTCTTCCGCGATTTCAAATTCGCCTTTTTCTGCTGCCTTCATAGCTTCAATAAAACTTGACTTAGCCATTCCTACAGAAGAAATAATTTTAAAACTAATTAATCCTAATTCTTTCATAACAACCTCCAATATCCTTACGATATTATTATAATTTTCATTTTACAACTTAGGCATGTACTTTCCTTTCCTAACACTAGGAAACTTATACACATACTACTTTAGTAGAACCTAGATAATCATGTAACGCTCTTGAATCTGTACTAAACAACAACATTACAACACTAATTAAAGTAATTCCAAACCCAATATACATAAATAGGGTAATAAAATTATAATTGGTAATGATAGACAATATTTGATGCCATATTGTACTAGCACTAAGCATTGCCCCTTCCATAACAATCATTCCTATTACTTGTCTAAGTAACATATTTTTTAATGTAACTTCTTGATTATCGACTTGTACTACTTTTAACTTACAAATTCGTTTTCCAACAGTTTGTCCCTTCCAAATATAGGTTGGTACAATCACAAAATAAAACAATGCAAATAGTAATGCAAATATACCTGTTCCAATCGCATATCCATTATCAAATGTTAGTAAATTTTGATTTGTCATGGTTCCTGTTAGTTTTTGAGAGACAATAGAAATAGGTATGGCCGTACATAATCCCCCAACATACCAGTCAATTAAATAACTAATTAAACGTCTTGGTAAAGGCACTGCATTTTTTTGATGGATTCTATTCATTACTATGTTTTTATTCATCTTAAACCTCCTTAGTAACAATTTCTTGCATTAATTGT
>JBKEBJ010000309.1:0-4889 GCA_047973105.1 Coprobacillaceae bacterium
ACATAAAGTAAGCTAATCGCTTACTAGATTAAACATGTTCTTATGTGAGGAAAATCCTCCTTTCCAAATCTTATAGTAAAAATCAAACTTTTACTTGACTTCTATTAAAAGGTCTTATACAGAGGCAAGAGCTTTTGTTACTTCTTGTAAATACTCTTCACCTGTTAATTGTCCATCGTAGAATTTTTCTGCTAAAGCATTAAATTCATTGTTAATAAATCCTTCTGGTAAATAGCTTATTGCTAATGGAAGCCCTTTTCCAGCATCATAGTACTCATAAACTTCTTTTGATAATTCGCCATATAAACTAGTGTCAAATCCTTCGTATGGAGCTACCACTCCAAATTCACTAGCAATTTTTTCTTGACTGTCAGCATTAGTGTACATCCAATTCAAGAAATCAAGTGCTCCTGCTTGTTCCTCTTCAGATTTATTTTTATTAACGTGCCAATTAACAGCAACATAAGCTGAAATTGAATCATTATCTTTAACACCCATTGGCGCAAAAGAATAACTAAAATCTAAATCATATGTAGTTAACATAGATTCTATCCAATTACCTTGGTAAAGAATCGCTGATTGACCAGTTGCAAATGAATCTATAGAATTATCATATGTATTCCCTAAAACTTGTCCTGCATGATCACGTTGAACTTCTTGGAATTTAACCCAATCTTGAAAGTATTCATTGTCTTCAAGCGTTGCATTACCTGCTTCAACATCAGAAATAAATGTTTCAAAGTCAGTTTGAGCTAAGGCTGGGTTTACAGGTTGCCCTGCAGTGAAGTACCCTTCACCAGATGGTACATTAATACATTGGTAATCAAGTGCTTCAATTTTTGTACACGCTTCATCTAATCCTTCTGGAGTTTGCAAGTCCTCTTTTGTAACACCTGCTTCAGCTAAAATATCATCATTTACAACATAAGCAAATCCTTCTATCCATGCTGGTAAACCATAAAGTTCTCCATCTTCTTCCAACATTGCTGTTGAACCTTCTAATGCACTTGTTAACAAGCTATAGTCACTTGGAATAGTTGCCATATATTCTTTGTATTGTTGGAACTGCGCAAACCCATTAGTCGTAAATATAGTGGGAGCTTCAGATGAAGCGATTTGCGCTTTCATTGCCCCTGGGTCATTTGCAACTGGAAGTACTTCTACATAATATTTATCCTGTGACTCATTATATGAAGCCGCAAGTTCTGTTAATCCTGTCTGAATTTCCCCTTTATTCTGAACTAAAGTTATTTTTACAGTGTCACTATCACTTGAACAACCCGCTAAAACTAAAACTAATGCAAATATTGATAAAAATAGTTTTTTCATTTTCTCTCCTAAAATATAAATTAGTTGTTACTTAGTATTGTAAATGTATTGATTGACAATCGCTTCTAAATATTCTTGACGTCCTGAGCTATTACTAGATATTTGCCCATCACATTGATTAATATATTCAGCAAGTTCTGATAAATTAATTTTATTATCAAGAATTTTCTTACCTAATTCCCCTTTAAATCCTGAATATTTTTCTTCCTTAAAGTTCTCTAAGACTCCGTCTTCTAGTAACTTAGCTGCAACTTTTAATCCTTTAGCAAAGGTATCCATTCCAGCTATATATGCAATGAATAAGTCTTCGTCTTCGAATGATGCTCTTCTTACTTTTGCATCAAAGTTGATTCCAACTGGAATACCATCATTTTTTAATACCTCAGACATTGTTAATACTGCATCATAAATATTTGTTGGAAATTGGTCAGTATCCCATCCTAGCATTAAGTCACCATAGTTAGCATCCAGACTTCCTAGCATTCCATTTTCCCTAGCAATTACCATTTCATGATGCATTGTGTGGCCCGCAAGAGTAGCGTGGTTCACTTCTAGATTTAATTTATAATCATTCTCCAAGTTGTGCCCACGTAAGAAACCAATTACTGTATGTGCATCATAATCATATTGGTGTTTTGTCGGTTCCATTGGTTTCGGCTCAATTAACAATTCGCCTTCAAAGTTAATTTCTCTTGCATAATCCCTAGCTAGTGTTAGCATTCGACCTAAGTTATCAAGTTCAAATTTCATTTCTGTATTTAATAGAGTTTCGTATCCTTCACGTCCACCCCAAAATACATATCCTAAACCGCCTAAGCGTTTAGTAATATCCATTGCAAATTTAACACGAGCTGCTGTATAAGCAAACACTTCTGGGTTACATGATTTTGAAGCACCATGAACAAATCTCTCATGACCAAATGCATTCGTTGTTCCCCATAATAACTTGATCTCTGTACGCTTCATTTCACTTTCAATTAAGTCTACAATCTCTGCTAAAGCATTTTGATACTCTGAAATTGTTCCGAATTCCGGAAGAATATCTACGTCGTGAAAGCAAAAATAGTCTAAACCTAGTTTTTCCATAAACTCAAAAGAGGCGTATACTCTTTCTTTGGCACGGGCAATTATACTATCTGTATGATCCCACTCTCTATCCATAGTAGGGCCACCGAATGGATCATCTCCCATTGCATTAAAAGTATGCCAATAACTCATCGCAAACTTTAAATGTTCCGCCATTGTTTTCCCAGCAACAACTTCATTTTTATTATATTCTTTAAAAGCAAATGGATCTATACTCATTGGCCCATCATATTTAATATTACCTATCTTAAAATAACTCATCTTCTCTCCTTGTGTAATTGTTTACGAATATATCCTATCACTTTTTGTTGTATAATGCAACAAAAAGAATTATATTTTTATAAAAATCACATTTTTGCTTATGTTTAGGATGTTTGTGATATATTATATATATTATATGGAGCGAAAATGAATGAGACAAACATACAATTTATAAGACAAATATTAGCAACACCAGGTTTATCACGTGCCGAACTATCAAGAATTTTCGAGGTGAACCGTTCAACATGTTCTTACATTACTAAGGAATTACAAGAAGAAAATCTAATTGTGTTTCGTAAAGAGAAAAATAATGGACGTCTTGGACAATATATCTATTTTAATTATGATAACGAATTATTGTTATGTATCGAACTCGGAAAAAGAAAAATCAAATTATTCGTTGTCAACCTAGAAGGCGATATCAGATATCAAGAGAATATAAATATTGAGGCTTTTTCTATTGATGAACAAGTGGTACAAATAGAACAAGCGATAAACTATATTATTCAAAAATATCCTAGCATCAAAAATGCCATTGTAGCTGTACATGGGACTGTTGACCTACAATCTAAGTATATTTCTTCTCCATTTTCAGGTATTACATACACACATTTAGATACTTTTTTTGAAAAATTTAATCTGGATTTTCAGTTAATAAACGAATCTAATGCTTATACACTAGGAATCATAGAAAAAACACCTTTTTCAAGCGGAATATCTATAAATATTAAAGATGGAGTTGGGGCCGGTATTGTTATCGATTCACAACTAGTGTTAGGGGCAAATGGTATCGCCGGGGAAATTGGACACTTTATAATAGACCAAAACGGTAGAAAATGCAATTGTGGTAATACGGGTTGTATCGAATTATATATATCTGATACAAATACAATTATCGAATGCAGACAAAAAACATTAGAGCCCATAAGGAAGAAAAGTGTTAGTGATTATTACTCTAGAAATGCAAAAGTGAAAAATATCTTTAATAGAAATCTTTCCTACTTAGGAGTTTTGATTAATAATATGTCTTTACTATTAAACCCAGAGTTTATCTTTATCACCTCGGAAGTATATTCTCAGATAGAAGACGCACAAGAAATATTAAGCAACTCCTTACATTCAAGCAATATGCAATTAAGTAACTTGAAAATTTTAAACTATGATGAACAATCGCTAATACAAGGTCTATGTAAATCATATCTTAATAACAAATATTAATTTTTAACAAAAACTCACTTCAAATTGAAGTGAGTTTTTTTATGTTATTCTCTATTAGCTACAACACCTCCATCAACTAAGATATCTGTTGCTGTTAAGTAAGTTAGTCTTGGATCTGCTATATTATAAATGAGTTGACCTATTTCCTCTGGTTTACCCATACGTTTAATTGCGCTTTGTTCAATGAATTGCTTTCCTGCTTCATATTCACTACGACCCATTGGTGTATCAATTAACCCCGGTGATACTGTTAGGATGCGAAGGCCACTTTCAGCGAACTCAATACTTTTATGATTCGAATACCATCTAACAAATTGTTTGGATAGACCGTAAGTAAATCCTAGGCGCATATTTGCTGGTATTAATTTAACACGATGGTCAAATTTTAATTTAAATTGTTCTACATCCTTTGTGCTTAGTTCAAATATTTTGTGGGGAGTTAATCGACTTGGGATCATATCTGCTGACATTGATGATAGGTTAATCAATACTCCCCCGGAAATAATGTGTTTTTGTAGAACGTTAGTTACATTAATGACTCCGACTGCATTGATATTTATTATTAGCTTATAATCGTCAATACTTGGTGATACACCTGCACAGTTAACAACAACTTCAATCGGCCCAAGTGTTGCTGCTTCCTCTGCTAATGTTGTTACACTATCAATATCTGTTACATCACATTTAATTGGGATTACGTCCGCACCTTGATCATATAATTCAATTACAGCTTTATTTAGTTTATTAACATTACGTCCGGCAATAACAACTTTGTAATTGTCTGCAAATATTTTAGCTGTTGCTTTTCCAATACCGCTGCTACCACCAATTATTAATGCAACCTTGTCCATTGTTCCTAGTATAATGAGATTAACCCATTATACACTCCTCTCATTTATTTTGTATTTAGCAGAATAGAAATTTTTCTTATAATATAACTAGCAGGGAGACACTGACATGACTCCAAGTCTACTAGACTGTTGAGGAGGCTAGTG
>JBKEBJ010000330.1:0-2105 GCA_047973105.1 Coprobacillaceae bacterium
AAATATTTAAATCATTTTCATCAAAATATTGCGTTGTTGAATCGCCTGTTGCCAATGTAATTTGGCTATCTTTTATTGTATTTACATTAAAATAATACTTTTTATTTATTAATAATCCAATTTTAATTATTTTTATACTTCTATTCCCTATATTAGTAGTTGTAATATGAATTCCAGTAGAAGAAATACCAATTCCAACATAAGAACCAGTATCTATTAATAACTTCTTTTTATATGGCATCCTTGCTGTTCTAATAGATATTATTATAGCAATTATACTAACTATTAAAGTTCCTAAAGAAAGTACAATCATTGCAAAACCTTCGTTATTATTACACCACTCAATTATCTCTTTCATGTCATCACCCCAATATAATTATACACAGTTCAATTATATATAACATCATTTACTATAAAACTAATAGCAAATAATTATTATTTTACAACTTTAATAGTTCTTTTTTCTTTTTATTAAATTCTTCATTTGTTATTATACCCATATCCAATAACTCTTTTAGTTTCTTCACTTCTTCAATTGGATCAGTTTTTGTATTCTTAATCACAGTAGACTCTAAACGCTCAATAGGATTATCATTGTTTAAGATAATCTGCTTTAATAATGCTGCTAACTCGTTTGCATTATTGTATGCCTTCTTATAAACATCTGTTTTTTTAAGAACTGGTCTTTTAGTTTCTTCTAATAAAAAGTATCCCCTATGCGACACATTAGGGTTGTTTAACAGTACTTTAATACTTAACTTACTACAAACCTGTTTAGTCTGCTTTTTGCCTACTGTTGCTCCCACTATAGCTCCCACACCACCTGCTAATAAATCTCCAACTAAAGCACTCTTTAAACCACCTTTTGTAATCGATTCTCCATCCTCAATTACTTCTGCATCATATACTTCTGAATATTTGAACACAGTTGGTCTATTTGCTTGGTGTCCCTCTTGGATTGGTATATGAATTAGTTGCTGATGCTCATCAAAAAGTATTCCTCCAATATTTCTAAATGTGCTAAATTTATATTCCAATAATTCTTGCCTACAAGGATTAATAATATTCTCTAAATCCTCTCTAGTTAATTTTTTAAACTTAAATATGTAACTAGTCAAATTATATTTTTTAAAGCATGGAACACAAATCTTCCCATCTGCGAAATTATGAACACCTCCTCCTAGTCTAGGTAGCTTACTGCCACAAAAATCACATGTCTTTATATCTGCCATTCTATTGCTTCCTAACAATTAATATATCTATAATTATAGATTGTATATCTGAAAATAACAACTATCATCTATACAATCATAAATAGAAACTATATAGGAGATAACTATGGAACAACAAAAGTTATATAATTTAAGTCTACTAATGCAACAAAAAGGTATTACTCAGTTAAATCTCTCTACTAAAATCGAAGTATCGCAGGAGACTATTAGTGCATATTTAAATGGTAAGGCTAAACCTAGTGTTGCTACGCTTATTAAGATAGCAGATTTCTTTGATACAACTACTGATTACATTCTAGGTAGAACAGATGTAAATATTACTGTAAATGATATAAAACCAGCAGATATAAGTGAGGAAGAATTCTCATTAATCCACACTGTTCGTCGATTAACTTCTAAAGACAAAGAACGATTATCAGGGTATTTAGATGGGTTACAGCAAAAGTAAACGTAATAGCCTTAATACAACCGCATATAAACCATTTTAACTGCCGTTTGTTTTTATTCAGTATAAAACCATTGGTAGTTTTCTTTTAACCTTACGTACCTTTTATTGTCGCTTTAATATCTACTCTACAAAGTCTATTATGTAGCTTATACTTGGCTTATGAAAGTGAGGAATGTGATATGAGAACAGATATTAAGACTTCTCTAGTAAATGATTTATGTATTTCCATCCAAGATACAATACTGATTGGGATAGAGCAACAACCTAATGATTTTATTTATCTAATAAATACTATCCACCTATTAACTGCATTTAAAAATAATGGTATCAGTATTAATATAACTATCTTCACAGATGTTTACGTGGATAACCTTTATAGAGAAATACGAACATTTCTATTAAAACCATACAAACTTGAAAAATAG